>QMMV01000097.1 GCA_003647435.1 Deltaproteobacteria bacterium
ATGGATCGCTGAGAGGCTCGGCTTCGATTGTTTGATAACCGACGTGAAAGATGCCCCGGTTCCAGGGAAATTCGAGCTGGTTATCCTCGGTTCCGGTATTTATGAGAATGGCTTCATGCCTGAGGTACGTGCTTATATTGACAGGCACATCAAGGCACTGGAAAATAAGGAAAAGGCGATCTTCGGGGTATGCCTGGATACCAGCGGTTTTTATGTGAATGGTAAAATTGGCGGGGGCTGGGAATATATCAGGCCCACAATAGAAAAATTCCGGAATCCCCCTCTCCATGCCGGTCTTCTTCATGGTGAGATAAATCCATCCAAGCTTACTCGTGAAGATCATGACAAACTGATGCACTTTTATAATCAAATACTCAAAAGGGATATCTCGAGTGTTCCTTATAGAACAAAGATGAACAAAGAGGAGAGCTGGAAGTTCGCAGAAAGTATATTGAAGAAATTGAGCGGTAAGTTCTATTAATGAAAGGGCGTTTTTCGATTGAATTTAAGTTTTATGCTGCCGCCATCAAATTTTTTGTCATTGAAGCGGGAGGTAAGTAGTAAAGAGGGTCTCTTCTTTTTCAACTGCCTTCTTGAAGATTTTCTCGCAGGCATCCGCTTTTTCGGGAACATCATCAGTTAAGAATCTGATGAATATATTGGTATCAAGAAATCTCATTGTGCCTTCTCAATAATCTTGCGGGCAATCTTTTTCCTGGTAGTCCCTCTGAGCTTTTTAAAATTAATAGATTTCTCTTTTGTGGCCACGCTGCCCCTGAGATTATGGAAATGTTGATCGCCTTCTTTAAGTTGCCATTTACCTGATCAGCGTGTTGCTGCGAGAATGTTTACGCTATAGCGGGGGGGATTAAAATTGGATTGGTTCCTTAGGCGTCAGGTTTGTTAAGAAATCTTCGCAAGGCAGGCATAAGACATTTTTTATTTTTATACGCTCCTTGCCCCGGTACAAAAGGAAGGCTTCTGACTCAGGGTAATCTTCTTTAAAAGCAAGCAGTCCCTTAAGCATTTTTGGATGAACCCTTGAGGTGTTTTTAACTTCAATGGCACAAAAGCTATCCCTGCCGTAAACAACAAAATCTACCTCGTTTCCTGATTTTGTGCGCCAAAAATAGAGTTTGCACTGATTCCCTCTGTAAGAATTCCATGCCCGAAGATGTTCGGCAACAAGGCCCTCCAAAGCTGCGCCTTCGATTTCCTGCGGTGCATCAAGAGGGCCTGATGGGCGAACAGACCTGAAGACCCCGGCATCAAAATAATAAAACTTGGGATGTGAGGATAAACGCCTTTTAGCGCGTTTTGAAAAAACAGGTACGCGAAAAGCCAAAAGCAGGTCTTCAAGTATTGAAATGTACCCTTCCACGGTTTTACGCTCTACCTGACAATCTCTGGCAACATCCGCGATGTTAAGGACAGCGCCGTGGGAGAAACTAACCGATTCCAAGAACCGGCTAAACGCGCCTATATTCCTCACCAGCCCTTCTATTTGAACCTCTTCCCTGAGGTAAAGGGAAACATAAGCGTTAATGGTTTCTTCAGGGCTTTTTGCGGCTACTACCAGCGGAACCATGCCGATGGTAAGGGCTTCTTCCATGGAGAACATATCCCCCAGTTCAGCAGCCATAAACGGGTGCATATTTTTGACCACAGCGCGTCCTGCAAGCAAGTCAACCCCAGACCGCTTTAGTTTTCTTGCACTGGAGCCTGTCAAAATAAAACGCCATCCTGCATGCTGTTCCATCAATTGATGGACTACGTCCAGAAGTTGAGGAAGTTTCTGGATTTCGTCAATTACGATGGTATCTACGGCTTTTTGTGCCCGAATTACATCTCCCAACCGTTCCGGCCTGGCAGAATAAAGGCGAAACACGTCAGGCGCCAAAAGGTCAATAATGAGTGCATTCTTTAAATTCTGTTTAAGCCATGTGGATTTTCCTGTCCCTCGCGGGCCAAAAAGAAAAAAACTCTGCTTTATATCCTGGAAAAATCGAGTCTTTATTTCCATTTTAGCTGCCTTTTAGGAAATAACAAATCCATAAATGAAACACAAAATAAAATTTGTCAAGAAAATTATTCCTGTGGAAAAAGACAGATACAGACATTACCTCAATAGGCAGATGTTCCGATTCCTTTACAAGGCAGGCAACCTTTTTTCTTGACAAAATAACTGTAATCGATTATCAGTAAACGCCACGGACGTTTTGATGAAGGAATATTAGAATAATGATACACAAAAAGAGACTGCTGGCAGTTTTGAAGGACTTTGGTTACGTTTATCATTGCAGCTGCGGTCAGTTTCATATCCATCTAAAGGGTGTCACGATATATGTGGATGAAGGGGAATTTCTTTGCTTGCTTGAAATGCTTCAAGAGGCACGCGACAAGAATGCCACTCTCGAAGGCAAAGACAGGCAGCTTACAAAAAGGCAACTCAAGGTAGTAAAAAAATAAAAACAAGGAGGGCATGGTTATGGCAAAAGCAATCGTTGTGTACGCTTCGGAGACTGGAAACACAGAATCCGTGGCTGAAGAAGTGGTCAAGGGGCTGGAAGAAGGGGGGTTGGACGTAACATTAAAGAACGTGGAAGATTCAGATGCCAGAGAGGTGTTAGACTACGACCTGGTGCTTCTTGCCTCATCAACGTGGGGAGATGAGGAAAAAGAACTTCACGAAAGCATGGTAGATTTTTATGAAGACCTCAAGGAGCTTGACTTTGCGGGAAAACCGGCGGCAGCTTTCGGATGCGGCGACAGCTCATATACACACTTTTGCGGAGCGGTTGATCTCTTAGAGGAACGGCTTGACGAAAGAGGGGCAAAGCTCCTTCACGGTCTTGGTGAAGGCTTCAGGGTTGACGGCGATCCGGACCAGGAAGTTCTTGAGAATGCAAAGGCCTGGGGAAAGGAAATAGCAGAGAAGTTCCAGAAAAGCGCTTCGAGTTAGAACAGCCGGAATATCCCTTTCATGCACCCCCCTGCCAGACCGTTCCCCCTCCACTGGAAGGAGGGAAGGGGAAGCAGAAGATATTGACGAAACGGTAAGGGAGGGTCTGGCTTCATACACTGGTTATTTAGATGTCCCCATCCGTAGTGAGGGAAGAAAGGTGAAGGGATGCCTTACGTCCCGCCACATACGTAGGAAAGTGAAGGTGTAACTTGGGGTTCAGAAAGAACTGAGTTACGCCTTTTTTATTCGGAAAACGGGAAAATAAACATAACAAGCAGAGGAAAAGGAGAAAATAAAATGAAAACCATGAAAGTGAAAACAATAATTACGATTGTTCTGGCTTTGGCTATCATACCAGCGCTCACAGTGTTTGGAACCGGACAGAAAACGGTAGCGGCTGCCCCGAAGGAGACGGCTCTTCATGGAGCGTCAGTAAAAGATGCTGTGCGAAGGCTTAATAAGGATGCGCATCAGCTTACTCAGGCCACCATCGCCATAGACGAGAACGCGGAAAAAATATCTCAGAGTGAAAGCCTGGAAGATGAGCTTCGAGCCATGGCTGTTAAGATGCATGTAGCTTCACGCAAGCTGGGTCAAATCGCAAAGCAAATACATAAGGATATAGCAAAGGTTGCAGAGCTGGCCGGGCAACGCGAAGCAGGCAAGGCTGAATATAAAAATCGTCTGGATGAGATAGTAGCGGATCTGGGCAAATATGTACATATTCTGCAGAGCAAATCCGACTTAGTACATAAGGTTGTCTTCAAGGCTCCGGAGTCGCACAAGGAATATGCCGATGCCATACACAACTCATTCCATAAAGCTGAACGGATAGCAGAGAATCTGGGTAAAGACACACAAGAATGCGCCGAGATCGTTGGGGTAAGCATAGCAAAGTTACCGGTCAAAGCAGCTGTGTTCCCGGAGCAATATATCCGGATGTACGATAAGCAGGGCAAGCTGCTGAAACTTGCTGCACAGCAAGTAGCGAATAAAGCTCATGGCCATCTTTGTGTATGTGGCGCAACTGCCTTCAGGGTTACTCAAATTGCGATTTCCCAGTTGTGGGGCAAAGAGCTGCCAACAAAAGGGGACCTCGCGGTGACCTACCATCATCCCGGCAGGGGACACAAGGATGTCTTTGAATACTTGCTTGGCCCAGAGAATGTCACTTATAAGAAGGCAGGGAATCCCAGGCACCTCACGCTTGCCCAACATTACTCTTATGCTTTCACTCGTAAAGATACAGGTGCTACATGGAAAACGCAGATGAAAGAAGGAGTCATCCCGAAACGTTTCTTTGACCTCAGGTATAAGGTGAAAGGATTCCTTAAAGGATGGCACAAAACGAAGCCTACGAAGGCTGAAAAGGTTGCTTTCAAGATCAAATTTAACAAAGCCATAAATAATATTTTAAGCATGATGCCATCCGAGCTATTCGAGGGAGTGTCACAGCCATAGAAGAAAGACCATTCCTCCTCATTGTAGTCAAAGATGAACTTTTTTGTGGGTGTTCTTATCCCTGTCCGGGTGCTTGAGTTTCAATAGCGGTTGTGCTATTCAGGAGGCGATCTCTTGGAGATAGGGGGTAAGATCATCCATGAATATTTACATAAAGGCGATGCGCCTTCCCTTCCTGAGCGGTTCCCTCACGCCGGTCGTGCTCGCCGGGGCACTCAGTTTTGTGGATGGGTCTTTTCAACTCTGGCGCCTGATTCTGGTCCTAATCGGCATCGGCGCCCTTCAGACTGGTGCCAATCTTATCAATGATTATTACGACGACCCAGGTAGCGATCGCATCAATCTTCATCCGACTCCTTTCAGTGGCGGAAGCCGTGTGATCCAGGAAAACCTGATGGATTCGAAGACGGTGCGAGCAATGGCCATAGGCTTCTTTTTCTTGGGCATAATTTGCGGAGCGTGGCTCGCATTTGCAGGGCGACCCTTTGTGGTGGTGATTGGCTTGATCGGTCTTTTGGCCGCATACTTCTATTCTGCACCCCCTCTGAGCTTTATGGCCTGCGGGCTGGGAGAAGTGACAATATTTCTTGCCTTCGGGCCCTTGATTACGTTGGGCACCTATTATGTTATGTCAGGTTTTTTTACCTGGCACGCTTTTATCCTCGGTATCCCCCTCGGCTTTCTGATTGCAGCCGTGATCTGGATTAACCAGTTTCCGGATTATGACGCGGACCGAGATGCGGAAAAGCGCAACTGGGTCGTTCGATTGGGCCGCACCCGTTCGGTGTGGATCTATGCCTTTCTCATGCTCAGTCCTTATGCTGTAGTGCTTTATTGGACATTGGCCGGTGAAGGGTCCTGGCTGTATGTTGCTATTTTTTTAACCGTGCCTCTGGCGTTGAAGGCAATCAAGATTGTGAAGGCACATTACCATACCTATGATGAAATCATTCCGGCGCAGGCGTTGACCATCCAAACGCACCTATCTGTTGGACTGGCGTTGACAGGAGTAATAATATTGCAAAAGCTGATTTTGTAAGATGTCAGGATAACAGTTGAAAGAATGATGGTTGTCTTAAATAAAGTGGCTTCCTGGAAAGGCGCGCCCGCAAGGCTACCATTTCGACTGCAAGGGAAAATCTCATGGTTTTCGCATATCACACCGGAAAGATTTCTCTCCGGCTGTAGCGGATCGAAATGACAAATTGGTTAAACTTTTTTGGGCTCATCAAGTAACAACAATCCTTCGATGAAGAAGCTTATTGGTATCTCATGGCGTATGTGGTTTTTGATGCAGAAACAAATGCGTCCGGCAACAGTGATAGCGTTTATGTCGTTGCTTCTGTTTTCGTGTAGCATTCCTTCAAGGACCTATCGAATAACAACAGGGTCTGTTAAGACTGCCTACACAGTAACGAAAGGAGTTACAAAGGCAACTATCGGCACGGGAAAGGTCGTTTACAAAATCGGCAAGTTTACATTTACAGTAACAATGGCGCCTCTGTCCTGGCCCTTGACGCATGAAGAAATCGAGTCGATTGGTGGTCTTCCTCCTAAGGAAGCAATACGGCGGGGCAAGGTGAAGAATTCACCTTATGTGGTCAATGGAAAGCGGTATTTTCCCATGTCTGTTGAGGAAGCGAGGAAGTATCGGCAAAAGGGTATCGCCTCCTGGTACGGCTACGAGACGCTCAGGCAAAAAGGGGGGCACATGACGGCAAACGGCGAACGATTTGATCCAAACGGTTTGAGTGCTGCTCACAAACACCTGCCCCTGCCAACATACGTGCGTGTTACAAACCTGCGAAACCACAGATCGATTATAGTTCGGGTTAATGATCGTGGGCCGTTTGTAAAAGGGCGGATTATCGATTTGAGTGCCGGTGCTGCCCGAAGGCTCGGTTTTTACAAGAAAGGAACAGCGCAAGTCTATGTGGAGACAGTTAGCGCAGGGGCGTAGGATAAGATAGTCCCAGTGTTGCTGTTGAATAAACCTTAGAACTGGTCGAGATGGAGGGAAAAGCAGCCATGAGTTTTGCAGTTTTATATCTTGATAGTTTGGAGATCTCTATGGACGTGGGTCCGGATATAGCGGACATCACAGGCCAGTTTGCGCAAATTGTGGGCAAGGCGGGTATAGAAAATGGCAGCTTGCATGCCTCGGTTATCGGCTCAACCGGTTCTCTTACAACAATCGAGTATGAACCGGGGGTTGTGGAGGATCTAAAGCGGGCAATAGCCAGACTTGCCCCTCCCGATATGGAGTATGAGCACGAAAAGGCCTGGCACGATGGAAATGGGCACAGTCATGTACAAGCCGCCCTGCTCGGCCCCTCTATCGTAATACCGGTACGCAATTGTCGGTTGTCTCTCGGGACATGGCAGCAGGTGGTAGTTATAAACCACGATAACCGCCCTCGCAAAAGGCGTGTGGATGTTACAATAATTGGCACCTCCTGAGGGCTTGTAACATTGACCTTTTTGAAAATTTTATCCGCTTGTCCTCTCGATCTTTGTCAAGAGGCTGAGGTGGTGCGAGAGCTTGAATTGTTAGAACCGAATCCGTTTCATTTTCGCCGTGATCAAGCATTCTTTTTCTTCTTTCCATCCTCCTTTTTACCTTTTGATCTTTGGAGATTTGCATCCAAGAACTCAGCCGAGCTTGCTTTACTGGCCAGAAATATCCTATCATCAGACTCACGTGGTCGGCGACTCGCAGGTCCCCCACCAATTCTTGCTTCATCCTGGTTCCTGACGATTTTCCTTGACACCCCACATAATAGTGCAGATAACTAAGAATAATTATCATTATTATTTTAGAGGAACCTATCGAAATTGCACTCCAGCAACTTGAGACTAGCCCGCCAGCGGCAAATTATACTCCAGGCTGTCAGAGAGAGGACAGGCGGCATCCGAC
>QMMV01000098.1 GCA_003647435.1 Deltaproteobacteria bacterium
AAGTAATTAATTCCATACATCAGGCGGGTGGCCTTGCTGGTGTCCATGTCTGCGCCAATACGGATTGGTCATTGATCTTGGATTCTTCAACAGATATCCTCAGCTTTGATGCCTACAGTTTTTTTGACCGACTGGCCCTGTACGAAGGGCGGCTCAAGAGATTTTTTGATCAGGACCGGATCCTTGCCTGGGGAATCGTCCCCACGTCAGACAGCAAGGACATTGAAACGGAAAGCGCCTCCAGCCTGATAGCAAAATGGGATAGTCAGGTTGCTCGTCTGGCTGCCTCTGGGATAGACCGTGCCAGAATCATGGTCCAGTCTCTCATCACCCCAAGTTGCGGCATGGGCTCACTTACGGTAAAGCATGCGCAAAAAGTGCTAGAAATGACACGTGAGGTCTCACAAATCCTGCGTTCTCGGCACCGGTGAGTTCTCGCACGGATTTTACTTTCCTGCTTCCCACCACATTGCAACAGCTTCTAAGCCATGTTTTTTCTTTACGTTGAATTGCCTGCCGGCAGCAGGCAGGTGTTCGAGTTTGAGCCGATCGCCTCGTCTCAGGAATTGCCGAAAGGGTTCTGGAAGACAATAGTCTGCTTGCGGGCAGGACCAACCGAGATAATTTGAACAGGTGTTTCTATAAGTTCTTCTATCCGTCTGACATAGGCCCTCGTGTTTTCCGGCAGGTCGTTTTCATCCTGAATCCCGGAGATATCATCAGACCATCCTGGTAGCTCTTCATAGATAGGTTCACATGCTTCAAGCACTTTTAATTCCGAAGGAAACTCCGTAAGTCGATCTCCCCCGTATCGATAGGCAGTGCAGATCTTGAGGGTCTTCAAGCCCCCGAGGATATCGAGTTTTGTCAGGGCAAGACTCGTAATGCTGCTTATGCGTGCGGCATTGCGCACAAGCACCGCATCAAACCAGCCGCACCGCCTGCGCCTACCTGTTGTAGCCCCGAATTCAGCCCCTTTTTCCTGAAGCCTATCACCGATCTCATCATGAAGCTCTGTAGGAAAGGGCCCACTTCCTACACGCGTCGTATAAGCCTTGACGACGCCAACAACCGCGTCAATCTGCGTGGGGCCGATCCCTGCACCACAGCATGCACTACCGGCTACTGTGTTAGATGATGTCACATAAGGATAAGTGCCGTGATCTATGTCAAGGAGGGTCCCCTGAGCACCTTCAAACAGGACATGGTGCCCCGCCTTGATCGCCTGGTTCAGGACTACCGATATGTCAGCCATATAAGGGCGAAGAATCTCTCCGTATGCCGAATATTCTTTCAGAATGGATGCCCCGTCAACAGCTTCACATTTAAGAAACTCCTTTAAGTAAAAGTTTTTTTCTGGCAAAATCAAGGAAAGCTTTTCTTCAAAAACTTCCGGGTCAATCAATTCGCAAACACGGATGCCGGTGCGTGCCACCTTGTCTTCATAACACGGCCCTATGCCACGGCAGGTGGTACCAAGTTTTTTCCCTTTGACACGTTCTCTACCGGAATCTATCTGTTTATGATATGGCATGATTACGTGTGCGTTTTTACTGATCAATAGATTGTCGGGCGTCACCGAGATATTGCGGCCCCTCAGGTGTGTTATCTCATCGATCAAAACCTTGGGGTCCAGAACGACGCCATTTCCGATCAAACACATCTTGTCAGGGTAGAGTATTCCAGAAGGAATGAGATGGCTGATAAATAGTTCTCCCTGCACTACCATGGTATGCCCCGCATTGTTTCCACCCTGAAAGCGGACCACCAGCCGGGCTTTGTCTGCCAACAGATCTACAACCTTCCCCTTCCCTTCATCACCCCACTGAGTACCAATTACAATGATATTAGGCATTTTCAGCTCCTTAAAGTAAGCACAGATTTAAGTAGTAAAGGCCGTTCCGGTTATCAACATCGGTCCGCTTGGATTGCCTTTACCAGAGATTATTTTTCCCGCTTGCGCTGGAAAAAGGCCTGGATCAAATTCCTGCATTCCTCTTCCAGGAGCCCCCCGTGCACTTCAACAATATGGTTCAGGCAAGGATTGGCTGCAAGGTCATAACAGGAACCGGCAGCACCTCCCTTAGGATCACTAGCACCGTAAACGAGTGTCCCGACCCTTGCCAGCGATATGGCCCCCATGCACATAATGCAGGGCTCCACTGTAACGTAAAGGCAGGTATCAAGGAGGCGATAGTTTCCAATCACCCGAGATGCTGATCGGATGGCCAGGATTTCAGCATGAGCAGTTGGATCGCACAGTGTAACCATCTGGTTGTGGGCCCTGGCAAGGAGACTGCCGTTGCAGTCCACCAGTACAGCCCCCACTGGCACCTCATCTTCCTTGGCTGCCTGCCGTGCTTCAAGAATGGCCTGACGCATAAAATGGCTATGTCTGGACGTGAAATCTTGCATCCGCAATCACCTTGACAGGATAGCCCAAAAGCGTTATAAAATCTCCATGCTCAATGCGCCCATAGCTCAGTGGACAGAGCGCCGGACTACGAATCCGTAGGTCGGGTGTTCGAATCACCCTGGGCGCACCATACAATATGGAGGGGTTTGCCCGGTTCTTCTATCTCCCGAGGTAACCCCTCATCCTAATTTTTGCTTATTCTTTCCTATATCACACTCTAAGACCTTTGTAACGTGCAACATAATAATCTTTTCCTTATTTCAGGCAAGCGCAGATCACAATCAGGCCGAACATTTTCCAAATACAGAAAAAGAAAGAGACCTGAACCAGACCTTGATATCCTGAAGGAAAGCCCGTGCCTGCACTGTGAACTATTCGTACCAGATACACCTTGTCCATATGTGAAGGAATGCAGCAAAATCGACAGATTTCAGAGGCTGGCAGCCGTCCACTGTACACTCTACAAACCCCACGACGTCTTTTCAATCGGAAAGCCGTAAGGTAAGATTCAGCGAGCACCTTTTGGCCATTAGTTACTCTAAAGACGACCAACCGTGAACTGTAAACCTGACAACCTCAGTAGATATCCTATATCAATCGATTGATCCAGAATGACAATACGCCGGCAGCAGCAATACCCAGGCAGGGAAGCCAGAGCTTTTTGTATATTCGCGCCAGCCTTGCCTTAAAGTAGGCACAGGTGAGAACCAAGCAGATGTGAAAAGGTGACAGGAGAACACCGACATAGCCGGCGCAAAAAGCGAGGACGGTGTAGGCCCGGATCTGGCCGGCCAACCCCGCATCTGCAAGCAACGTGAAGATAATCGGAAAGGTTGTCCCCACAAAGGCCACTGTTATGCCTGTAATGCTTGCCACTAAAAATGGCAATATCACAACAACAATGACAAGGGGGACGTGAGCAGAAGTAAAGCTCCGACTGATTTCAGAAACAGCATGGCTATCCTGTAGAACACCTTGAAAAACCATCACTGCCACAATCATTATGAGCATCGAAAACAGGGCTCGATTAAACAAGACCTTCCGTATGTCTGCCAGCTGGATACGATTACGCCACCAGACCCAGCCGATGCTTATGATAAGGGCCACAATAAGCGGAATCTCTTTTCTTGCTGAGTTTAACACGGGCCATATGTCGGCAAAAATACGGAGCAAGACTGAGAGAAAAGCCACCCCCACTATCACCAAAAGTATCGGATTTAACTCGGTTAGAAAATCTCTTACGGGTCTTTTTGAATCGGAGCCTGACACAAGCTTATGGACAGGAACAGAGCGCAATTGCGTTATATATCCAATACAGGTCGCAACGACTGTCAGCGGCGACTGGAGAAGCATAAAATGCCAGATGTCAATACCGGATAGAGCACAAGTAAGAATCACCCCCGGATAAAGAGGCCAAAAAAACTCCCAGATGTGACGGAACCAGTAATTGATCAGCGTCTTCTGCTCCGGGGTAAGCGCTTTCTGGTTCCCGATTTCGCCCACCATCGGCGCTGAAAAGATGGCGCCTCCCGGCATTGGAAGCAGGCCTATCAGGGCGGGGAAGATGGCCAGGTTAATGCGAATGTTGCGGCTGACTCCCCGGAAAGATGTCAAAATACGCTCCAATTGACCAGTCCTTTTCATAGAATGGCTAAGGACTAAAATCAGCGCCACTACAGCACACAGTGTGATCGTACGCTGCGCCAGGACCGAGCCAAGAATGGAAGCACCAATCTTTGTAGGAGAAAGCCGAAACCAGAGGCCAAGCAGGATCGAACCAATCGTCAGAGCAGCACCGAGAGAAAGCTGCTTCCTTATCAGAAAGATTACAACGATGAAAATGACGATAAGTTTAACGATAGGAGAGATATTGAACATGAAATCCATAGCATTGCATCCCGGGTAGACTTACAATAATGAATCTGCGCTGTCAAAGGCTTTATAGTGGGGTGTTGTTTGGAGGAAGCATAGGTTTAGAGACCTCTGGTATGAAGGCACGCTTTTTTAGGAGAATTACGTTGTACCTAAGAGCACCTGTCCGTTCCACTGTAAGTAACCCCTTTTACCACGACCAGGCCGCTTCTCGATTCTTTGGCGCATTTCGCTTACCCAATCTCCCCTGCGGAGTGTTTGCGCCAGGCTCTTTAAGGGCTCAATATAATCTCCTTTGTCTTTTGCTAAGGTGATGAAATCGACAATCCGATGTGGAATCTGGGTTTCCACCGTCCCTACCCACAAGGGTTCGCCTGTCTCCGTCAATTGAACATCCGTTGGCCAGAGGCGAAAAACCCAACGTTTATTTCCTTCTTCTCGAACAAGAAGAACTTCTTCAAACCGCCCATCATGAAGATGAGGGAAAAGAGGAAGGTCTCCAATCGGCGTCTTCGGAGAAAGTGTACCAAGAAATGCTTTTAGGTTAAGCGCAGGAGGTGAATGCCAACCGTTTGAAACCAGGTACTCTGCCAGAGCGTCGGGAGAACCGGCCCACTGGACGGTAAGGGGCTGTTTCTGATCGCCTCCCAGGTCAATCCGCCAGGCGGGAATTTCGTTCCAGCCGCTTTCCAGCCACGTCCGGAGGCCGATTAATTGCACGGTATGACGAGGGGCGTAAAATGCCAGGTCTTCGCGGTGCCGATCTACCACGTGCCAGGAGCCCACTGTCAAAAACACCACCATAGTGACAAGTCCCAAAAGTCGCCTCGGAATCACCTCACCTGGTCCTTTGATGTAAAAGATGCTTGTCAGGGCAATCAATGCCAATGCAAGTAGAAATCCGCCAAGGACATCAGAAAGCCAGTGTACCCCGAGATAAAGACGTGAAAAAGAAACGGCGAAAGAGACGAAAAAGACGAACGCAAAGATCCCCAATTGCAAAGACTTCCGGAGCCCTCTTGTGAGCAAAACAGCCAGAAAGCCGTAGATGACCACATTCATGGTCGTGTGTCCGCTCGGGAATCCAAAAGCGGGTATCCCATGATAAAGAACAACCGGCCTTGGCGAGTGGAGTGTCCATTTAAGGAACCAAACCAAACACGCCCCGCCGATGACGGTTGCCAGCCAATATCCCGCAGCACGATAGCAACGTTTTAAAATCAGTGTAAGTAAGACAACCACGACAACACAGTAATTGATCAGTCTATCTCCCAATTCCGTGATGATGACAAAGAGGCGATCACCCCACGGATTCCTCAGCGATTGAAAAAAGTGATAGACCGCCTGATCCGTCCGAACCAGAGTGTCCCTCATAACCACACCCTGAAGGAGAGCCAGAAATCCCCACCCCGTCAGAAAAACAACGAGGAGCAAAAAGGCGAAAAGAAGCTCTTCGCCACTTCGACGGAAGAACAAAAATGAAAGAAAACGTTTCAGTGAAGAACTAACACCATGAGCAGGCGTATCAGAGGCAATCCAGGTTTCCAGGGATAAAAGCCATTGGGGTCCAAGCTGTCCTATCAGGACGAGCAGCTTACGGCAAAGCCACACGAAAACCCAGACTGTCGCCGCCAGAAGAAGGAAAAGTATGGCCAGCCGGGCGCTGACCCGGCCCGCCATAGTCAGGGATGTTCCGAAAAAGACGCCGGGAATGACATAAGCGAAGGCCCAGCCGATGGCTGAAAGGGTATTGAAGAACGCAAACTTTAGAGGTGGCATGTCAAGCATGCCTGCAACAATGGGGATTATCGGCCGAACCGGGCCGACAAAACGGCCAAACAAGATGCTCTTTCCGCCATGTTGATGAAAAAACGTTTTCCCGCGCGACAGCATCCCGGGACGGTGCTTGAAAGGCCAAAAGCTACTCAGTCGCTCACGATAGTAGCGACCCAGATAATAGCTGATTCCATCCCCTGCTACGGCGCCGGCCATCGCCACGATCAATGTAGGTTTTAATGAAAGGCTCCCCGTAGCAATCACCGCACCGACTCCGAGCATGAGCACCGTCCCCGGTATCAGAAGCCCGACAAAAGCCAATGATTCAGAAAGGGATATCAAGAAAATGAAAAAATATGCCGCCTGAGGATGAGTTGCAATGGTGTTTAAAACATCTGATAGGAACATGTTCCACTAAGCGTCTGTTGATTACTTGGGAAATATGATTTTGTGCTCATCAAAAATCCTGTGTACTTTCCCTCGCACTTGAGACACGACATCACTGGCATCAAACCTTCCGCGAATAACACTCAACAACTGCCACACGGCGAAACAGATGAAGGGCGCCGCTAAGTAATAACCTAAAAAACCTTTTCCAGTTGGGGCAAATACACCCAAGACGAGCGCCCCGGAGGCGATTGCAATGAAACAAGAGGCAAAGTAAAGCTTTCTAAGGCGGGCCTTTGACTTACTATAGACTCTTACCACAAAGGAACTATGACATATCGGACAGGTGAGATTTATTTCTTTGTATCCCTCATCAGGAACAGTAAACGTCTCTCGCCATGTTTTGTAGTGACCCAATGTGAGCGTTCCTCGACTGGGGCTTCGATAAATCTCTTGTTCAATCTTACATCCGAATCTTATTGAAACAGTATTCGGCGTGATCCCGTGTCTTGCCTCTAATTTCCGAATGGACGTCTCTACCCCGGCACGAAGATTGACCTTTCGAAACTTAGCTTCGTTATAACACTTTAGCTCTTTTAAGAATTTCAGCGTGCTTGCACGTTTTACCCCGTCAGAAAGGTCCTTATCTATTGACTGTAGCAATATTGCAGAGGCTATCAGTTGCTTCCGCCAATTTTGATATTGCAGGCAGACTTCCAGCGGGATTTACACGGCTTCAAAGCAAATTTGATTGTCCTTGAAGCGGGCATTTTTTAAGAAACCAAATTGTTATCAAATGAGTAACACTTTAGCTCTTTTAAAAAACAGACATACGGAGCGGACAGGC
>QMMV01000099.1 GCA_003647435.1 Deltaproteobacteria bacterium
CCGCTATCGCCACCCGGAAATCGCTCCTGTTGAAATTTCCTATCTGGATTGAATCGAGCCTTGTAAGTTGTGCCTTCATATTACCTGCCACAGTTCTGAGCGTGACGAGATTATCAGCTTCTGGTTGAAGTTCAAGTGCTTCTGCAAGTTTGCTTGAAAGAACCGTAAGTTCGGCCCCCGTATCGACAAGAGCATTTGCTTTTGTTGTTCCATTCAAGACGACCGGCACGACGATATTGCTCTCGACAGTGGAAAACATCACAACGCTCATCAGGCCTTGACCTTCTTTCTCGGCTTCCTCTGTCTCCACTTCTTTTTCGGTTCCCCCTGTAGGGGTTTTTCCCTGGGCTTCTTCGGCAGGAAGCTCTTTTGTTGAATTCTTCTCGCACAACCTCTCCACATCTGAAAGAGAATAATACACGTAGATGTCATAGATTTGCCTGTCAGTCTCGGAGGCATATTTCAAAAAGCTGGCAAATTCCTGGTCGGCCTGTTCGTAGTTAGCCTGACGGCAGTAGATAGCACCAAGGCAATAGTGGGCTGGTGCAAATTCGGGGTCGAGTTCTATTGCTTTCTCATAGCATTCTATCTCTGCCGGTGAGTCATCATCCAGTGCTCTGCCTTTTTGAAACCACTCTTTAGCTGTGAGGGTTTTGCCATCGTGGCGACGGGGTAAATCTGCCTCTTGCTCAGGCTGAGATTCGGAAGCCGACCGCAACTTGTCAGCGATTGGAGGAGGTTTCGTCAGCGGCTTGGCTGAATAAGAATCTACTTTCTTTTTTTTCAACCGCGATTTGGCTTCTGGTCGAACCCGGTGTCCCTTCAAGCCGGTGAAGGTACATGTCGTTTCTTTGCTTCCTGTTTCTGTGCAGCGGACGTTCGGGGCGGCGGGGGTCTTAATGTGACGGGTGGAAGTAACATACCTGCCGATAGAAATAGCTGCAATTGCGACCAGGGCAAGAAGCGCACATGTAGTGTATCGCTTTTTTCTCCTTTTGCGCAGGTATTTTTCAATGTTGACGCCGCAAAGGGCGCAATATATATCGTCTGGCTGACTGAATCCACACTTAGGACAAATCATGGCGCCAAATCTTCAATCCAGAGATTTTGCAGATTACCCAATGTTCCATCTCTACGGGTTGTTGCCCAAACAAAAATTCCTTTGAGAGGTCATTAAAAGGTTTTTTGCTAACAAATCTTGGCGAAGCGGAAGATTTAGCGATGTCAACTGTTTGAGCCCGGAGGGCGAGTTTTGACATCGCCTGTAGCAAGCCTTAGATTTGTCAAAAAACGTTTTAGACCAAGCGAAAAGGAATTTGGGCAACAGGCCGTCTATGGGCTACCCACGTCCGATCTCCCGGAACTGCAGGCCGGCACCTGCCAGGCACGGATTAATGCGAAATGTGTAAGGTTTAATTTTCCGCACCTTGCTTCGAGAAAAAAGATAGGACACTTATTTTGACATCCAGCGGCTTGCAGCGAGGCAGTTTATGTATTATTATTTTTATTTCCCGGCTTGTCAACACCCAGGGTGGATGGAGAGCAATTATCCCAAAATGAAGCTCACCCATCTCCAAAAATTTTGTATCACTTTAACCCTTTCAAAACCCAGACACAAATATTTTGTAACAAGTTAGGTTTCTGAAAACATCATCACATGCTCGTTGTGGTGTCTATTTTTAAAAGAGCTAAAGTGATACAATATTTTCAACAATCTGATTTTGTAACACTTTAGCTCTTTTAAAAAACAGACATACGGAACGGACAGCCCTATCCGCAATAATATTTTCAAAAGTCTAAACTGATACCTGATTTTTAGGATGAAATACGCAAAATAATCACTAATGACTGAAGGAGGATGAATTTTATGAGTAGAAAAAAAGATGTTTTTCCCTTTTTCATCTACTTTGTTGCTATCGTCATCTTTGCTTGCGGAGTCCAGTATTCAGCTCCTTTGGCATATAGTAGCGAAAAGAAGAAACAGCTCCCACCTCGAGGAATATCTATAGCTCCTGAATTCACTGGCATTGTGATCTTTGAAGGAGAAGATTTCACCATGGATCTTACGGTAACCAACCTTGGGAGACAGGATGAGGATATTGATCTTATGTTTCAATCGGTTCCAAAAGGCTGGAAGGCATGGATAAAATCCTTCAATTACAGTGTGACGGGTGTTCACGTGCCCAGTGACAAATCCAAGACCCTTACCCTCAAAGCAGAACCTGATGAAGGGGTGGCCCCTGGCAGATATACTTTTCTGATCAAGGCACAGACCGTGGACGGAAAATTTGTGTCCTCCGCCCGGGTGGCCGTTACAGTGAACAAAAAGAAAGAAGAGGAGGAATCCAAAGGAGTAGAGATTACCACTTCATATCCTGTGCTTCAGGGGCCACCGGATGCCCGATTTGAATTTTCATTGCAGGTGAAAAACAAAACTGATGAAGATCTCATGTTTGGCCTCGGTTATGAAGCGCCGAAAAACTGGGAGGCAAGTTTTAAGCCGGCTTACGAAGAAAAATACATTTCCAGTTTGAGGATAATGGCGGGCCAGACACAGACTCTGGCCGTAGAAGTAAAACCTTACCCATGGTCTAAACCAGGGGAATACCATATTCTGATTAAGGTTGATTCGCCCAAGGCCAAAGGAGAGACAACGCTGACAGTTGCCCTCACGGGCACACACAAGCTGGAAGTGGGTACCTCTAACGGTCTCCTTTCACTTAATGCCTTGAGGGGGAAAGAGGCCAATCTCTCCATATACGTAAAAAACAGTGGAACAGCACCGCTCAGTACGGTGGAGTTTCTCTCCTTCAAGCCGGAAAACTGGAAAGTCAAGTTTAACCCTGAAAAGATAGAGGGGCTCGACCCGGGGGAACTCAAACAGGTTGAGGTGACCATTACTCCGGCGGATCAGGCATTGGTTGGAGACTACTCTGTTAACCTGTCGGCGAGAGGAGGAAAAGACACCAAGAATTTGGAACTGAGGGTTACTGTGAGGTCGCCTACCACCTGGGGATGGATAGGGATAGGGATTATTGTCCTTGTGATAGCCGGTCTTGTGATATTATTCATTACATTGGGAAGGCGCTAAAATGGAGAATGAGAGGATAATAGAAACTGTAGGTCTTACAAAAAAATACGGTCAACAGACCGCTGTAGACCAGCTTACCTTCCGAGTCGAGGAAGGAGAGATCTTCGGGTTTTTGGGGCCGAATGGTTCCGGCAAAAGCACAACTCTTTTGATGCTCCTGGGTCTCAGTCGGCCATCGAAAGGCTCTGCCCGGGTCTGCGGTCTGGACCCCGTGCGAAAGCCCATAGATGTCAAGCGGCTTGTAGGGTATCTTCCAGAAAATGTCGGTGTCTACAGGGACCTGGATGCTGTTGAGAGTCTGACATATATCGCCGAACTGAATGGTATAAATGGTGGTACCGTCTCAAAGAAAATTGAGGAGGTACTGGATGTAGTCGGTCTTTCAAAGGACGCACACAAAAAAGTAGGTACATACTCCAGGGGAATGAGACAACGTTTAGGCATTGCGGAAGTCCTTATTAAAGATCCAAAGGTGCTGTTCCTTGATGAGCCCACCCTGGGGCTGGATCCTGATGGTGCATTTCGAGTAATAGAAATTATCCAATCATTGAACCGCAACAGAAAAATAACCGTCCTGCTCTCCTCCCATAATCTTCATCATGTTCAAAAAATCTCACATCGGGTTGGTATTATGATTAAAGGTAAAATGGTCGCTATGGGTTCTGTTGCTTCCCTTGGCAAGGAGAAATTTAGCCTGGAAGAAGAAGAATACACCCTGGAACAGATCTACATGAAATACTTTGAGGAGGGCTGAGTATGCAGGGCTTACTATCAATTTACAAAAAGGAATTGGCCGACCACTTCAGCAGTTACAGGTTTGTTATCATCTTTGCCCTGATCGCCATGGTCAGTTTCATTACCAGCTATACGGCGGGGATGCACTTGCGAGAAAGCCTGGAAGGAGTGGCCAAGCCCAAGTTTGTTTTTCTCATGCTCTTTAACACCCCCGGTGCAATACTCTCACTGGTCCAGTTCGTCTCCTTTTTAGGCCCTCTTCTGGGAATCGTGCTGGGATTTGATGCCATCAATCGTGAAAGGGCACAGGGAACTTTAGTCAAGTTGGTCTCCCAGCCGATTTACAGGGATGCGGTAATCAACGGGAAATTCCTTGCCGGGATCACCACAATTATCATCACACTACTATCGATTGTCCTGGTGATTTTCGGCTTTGGGCTGACTTTATTGGGGGTCGTTCCAGGCATTGAGGAGATATGCCGCCTGATCATCTATCTTGTCATCAGTATCTTTTACATCTCACTGTGGCTGGGGGTATCTATGCTTTTTTCTATATCTTTTAAGAACATTGCCACCTCTGCCCTGGCTTCGGTTGCATTGTGGATCTTTCTGTCCTTCTTTATTTCCCTCGGCGCCGATGTACTGGCCGATATGGCGGCTCCCGTGGACAGGCAAGGTTACACCACTCCAGAAATGGTTGTGAAAAACGCCCGCATCAAGGAAAGGTGCTCTCTATTTTCCCCGATGGTACTCTACTCGCAGGCCGCATCGATCATCGTTAATCCAATGGAAAAGACAACAAGTTCTTTCATAGTCATGGGCCCCCTTGAGAGGCTTTCGGCATCCCGCTTCCAGAATCCTCTTTCCCTGGGCCAGAGTATTGTTGTGATCTACCCCCATCTGGTCGCCCTTGTGGCGGTTACCTTGTTATGTTTTCTTATTTCCTACCTGGTGTTTATGTTACAGGAGATCAGAACATAGGTAGATTGATGCCTTGAAAAAATGGGCCTTCCCAAGAGCCCTGTCATTAGTGTGGCAGGTTTTTTGTGGTCTTGCCTGATATGAAAAAATGATACTTAAGATATCCGTGTCAGTTTAGATTTTTGGTAACACTTTAGCTCTTTTAAAAAACAGACATACGCAATAATATTTTCAAAAAGCTAAACTGATACGATTTTTGACATTATTGAAATACAGGCGATCTGATTGGAGCCCGAGTCACGACCTGAGTTTGAAGCGGTCTACAATCGGATGACGGGAACGGTTCTCATGTATACTTTTTCGAAGGGCTAAAGTGATACGCGAGGAGGTGGATTTAGATGCGGAGAAAAACTGTGTTAAAGTGTCTGGCAATTCTTCTTATCATGACTTTACCATCTGTACTTTGCAGCTCTATTACAGAAGCAAAAGAGAACGGACAGGTTGTGGTTTATACCGCCCTGGATCAAGTTTACAGCGAACCGGTCTTGAAGCGCTTTGAAAAAAAAACCGGCATTAAGGTAAAGGCGATCTATGACATAGAGGCAACCAAAACCATTGGGCTGGTAAATCGAATCATTGCGGAAAAAAGCCGCCCACGGTGCGATGTGTTCTGGAACAATGAGGTTGTAAACACAATCAGGCTTAAGAATAAAGGGCTGCTGGAGCCGTACGCTTCCCCGCAGGCGAGGTACTTTCCTGAGCTCTTTCGGGACGAAGATGGGTATTGGTGCGGCTTTGCCGCGCGAGCCAGGGTTATTGTTTACAATACCAGACTTCTTAGAGGAAGACAGAAGCCTCGCTCAATCAAAGACTTTCTTGACAGACGCTGGAAAAACCAGACTTGTATGGCCCTGCCCTTATTTGGCACCACGGCTACCCAGGCTACAGCACTGTTTGAGGTCTGGGGACATGAGCGGGCGCTTGCGTTTTTTCGAAATCTCAAGAAAAACGGTGTGGATCTTGTGGATGGAAACTCTGTTGTACGCGACAGGGTTGCAGACGGCACCTACATGTGGGGCTTGACTGACACGGATGATGTGTATTCAGGTACTAAGCGAGGCCTGCCGATTGACATGCTGCTTCCGGATCAGGACGGAATCGGTACCCTCCTTATCCCCAATACCGTATCCCTGATTCGGAATGCCCCCCATGCCAGCGCCGCGAAAAAGCTCATCGATTTCCTTTTGAGCGAAGAATCGGAAAAGATGTTGGCTCGGTCAGGTTCCGGACAGATCCCGCTTCGACCAGGCCTCAAGCCGGTTTCGGGTATTCCTTCCCTGGAAGAGATTCGCCCGATGAAGGTCGATAACGAGGACCTCGCCCGGTTAATGGAAGATGTCCTTTCCCTGTTAGATAAAGAACTCATGTAAGGATTTCATTGGACTCCTTAAAAGCACTCATCCTCGGCCTCTCTCTGGCCCTGTTTGCATTGATCGCCCTGGCACCTCCGGGTATGCTTTTGCTCAACCTGTTTTCCTTTTCTCCGGAAAGTTCCACATGGAAATGGCTCCTTGAAAAAGGGGTCGGCGTGTTGACATTGGATAGCCTGAACATGGCGCTCGTGGCCACGGTTACCGGCCTTGTGTTGGGTCTTCCTTTGGGATTGGCGCTTGGTTCCAGGGAAAAGGTTATTTTTTCTGGTTTGATCTTTTTTTTGCCGCTTGCTGTCCCGCCTTATCTCACAGCGACTTGCTGGATGGGCCTTTTGGGCCGGGGCGGAGTTTTGCCACATCTGGCACATGAATGGCTTGGAATGGATGCAAGGTCTTCCTGGCTTGGCGGTACTATAGGAGCCGGCGTTATTTTAGGCTTTTCTTATTTTCCGGTGCTTGCCTACATGGTGATTTCAGGCATACGCGGTCTGGATTCACACTTCGAGGAAGCAGCCATGTTTGCGCTTTCCGAAGGGAGCATCCTGCGGAAAATTACAATCCCGCTTCTTTTCCCCCAGATTGCTACAGGCTTACTCCTGATTTTCCTATTAGCCCTCACTAATTATGCTGTGCCTTCACTTTTAGGGCTTCGCACGTTTACTGTTAAGATATACACGTATTTTTCCGTATTCCAGGACATCGGAGGGGCTGTAGTCTTATCCTTGCCTTTGCTGGTAATATGCTTCGTTTCGGTTCTCGTTTTACACCGAATCATGAACGGGCGGGTTTTCTTTTCCTTACAGATGGGACAGGCAAGGGGAAGTATCCTGCGACTACTGCACACCAGGTGGTTTAAGATACTTGCATATGGTCCGGCCTTTCTTGTTACGTGCACGCCTATTCTTTTTTTGATTTTTGAAACCGGCTCGCTCTTCAACCTGAAAATAGCGATTGGTCAGGCCGGAGGATCGATTCTCACTTCTTTCCTTCTGGCTTTTTTTGCGAGTTTTCTTATAGCGATTTTCGCCTTTCTTTTAGGATACACCCTTGAAAGA
>QMMV01000100.1 GCA_003647435.1 Deltaproteobacteria bacterium
TAAAACCGTCCCGGGTGGGTTCGATTCCCATGCACTTCCGCCAGCTCTTTTTCGGTTAATATTTCTTGCGCTCTTCATAAAAAGATATTCCCCACAACATATCAGATTCATTTCTTGGTATCACTTCGGTCCTTATGTGCAACAATGTAGTGTGGTGAGTTTTTAAGATACCTTGTTGCGAAAGTTTTTTATTGCTCTGGCGTAATTCTCGCTTTCAAATATCGACGATCCAGCCACAAATACGTCCGCCCCCGCCTTGGAAACCAACCCGATGGTTTCTCCATTGATTCCTCCGTCTACTGAAATCTTGGTATCCGAGCCTGTGGCATTAATCATTGATTTGAGCTTCCTTATCTTCTGAAGAGATCCAGGGATGAAATCCTGCCCTCCGAAGCCGGGGTTTACGCTCATGATCAGTACGAGGTCGACATCTTTCAGGATCCATTCCAGGGTTGAAAGAGAGGTGGCAGGGTTGAGCGCCACGCCTGGCTTTAGACCGAGGTCCTTGATGGCCTGAACCGTCCTGTGCAGGTGGCGGCATGTTTCCTGATGCACTGTCAGATAAGTACTGCCGGCCTTTGCAAATTCTTCAAGGTAAGCATCCGGGTCCTCTATCATAAGGTGCACATCGAGTGGAAGCCGGGTGATGCTTCTGGCGGCTTCTACAACCATTGGCCCAATCGTTATGTTTTGGACAAAATGACCGTCCATGACATCCACGTGGATCCAATCCGCCCCCGCGGCTTCTACGGCCTTTATTTCCTCGCCCAGTCTGGAAAAGTCGGCAGACAGTATTGATGGAGCTATAATCTTCATTTTATTCCTCCCTAACTTGGTTGGACTTGAACCATTGTTTTTGGCAGAACTTTGGCTCTTTTAAGAATACACGTTATGGTTGAGGTTTCAGGTGTCAGAAAACTGATTCAACTCCTGGTAACACTTTAGCTCTTTTAAAAAACAGACATATGCAATAATATTTTCAAAAAGCTAAACTGATACAACTCCTGCTATTTTGTAAATGATATAGGGCATTGTATTTCAAACTTCCAGAAAAACGGTTCCTCGTATCTAAAGGTAATCGAGGGGCTGGGAATGAGTTCTCCATCCTCGTATACGAAGAAAGTTGCTTCGGGGTACTCGGGAGTTATTAACCAGATATCTTTCCCGGGAGCCTCAAATGCGTCATAAAGGTCATACGCTACGCCAAAGGCGTTTATCCGAAGCCGAACGTGGCTTTTTAGAAATCCGTGACAGACACGGTGATGAAAAAGATAAAGTCCTTGGTGAAGAATTGGACCCTTTTTCGCTCTGTTTACGGTCAGATGTACCAGGCTCCCCGCAAGGACGGGATAGCCACTTAGAGGTTTTTGTTCTACCACCGTATCGGGCGGCACGTTATCTCTTTGAACAGATTGTATCTGACCTACCTTCAGATGTGATCGATCCAGGAGGAGGATGGCATTTTCGGTGCTGAGGCCCTTCAAGTGGGGCATCTTCAGGATGGTAGGATGCTTGCCGAGCCCGATCAACAGATCAATGGCCTCGCCTCGCTGAACCACGGTGCCTGCAAGTGGCGTCTGTGCTATTACCTCGCCCGTTACGGTTCCTTTACTGTATGTTTTGGAAATAGTGCCAGGCAAAAGTCCGTTTTCTTCAATGATAATTTTGGCCTCCCGGATATCTATGCCCACAAGATTTGGCATGACAAGGGTCTTGGGGCCTTTGGACAGGATGATTCGAACATCTCGACCCTTTTTAATTTCAGCCCCCGCTGCTGGTTGCTGATGTGCAACGTGGTTCTTTGGCACATCTGTCCTGTATTCAAAGCTACTTACCTTTGTGTTGAGTCCCAGTTCGGTAAGTATTTCTAAGGCATATACTACGTCTTTTCCAACAAGGTCAGGCACAACGACTACATCCCCGCTCCTTACTATGAGCTTTAAGGTAAGGTACCCGCTCACCAAGGCAATGGTGAAAAACATGCATAAGAAGAGTCCTGTCTTGAGAAGCGGCTTCATATTCCAACTTTGTTGAGGCGAACAGCAAAGAATCTGTCTTCCGGGCGATGGTTGCTATCAGACAGTTACCCGAGCATCGTGCCCGGAGCTATTGGACAGCCCCGCAAGAACTCTTTGATTGGTAGGCGCTTTGCGGATTCAAGCTGAACTTCCTTTAGACTCAGGATGCCCTTGCCTGTGGCTACATTCAACTCGCCTGGAAACCCGTCAAGGACGGTTCCGGGTTTTTCATGAGAGTGTTTTTTGACGGGCCTGGCTTTGAATATCTTAAGTCTCTTGCCGTAGAGGAATGTAAAAGCACCGGGCCAGGGGTTTATCCCTCGAATAAAGGCATCAAGCGATTTTGCGTCTCTGGTCCAGTCAATGCGACCGTCTTCTTTTTTCAAGACAGGTGCATATGTGGCCTCCAGGGGGGACTGGCGTTTTCCCGCAAGGCGTTCGGACTTAAGTTCATCTAATGTATCCAAAAGGAGTTCTGCTCCCAAGCGCGAAAGCCGATGCTGTAAGCTTTGGAAGGTCTCATCTGGCTCAATGGCTACTCGGGCGCTCAAAAGAATCTCTCCTGTGTCCATACCTTCATCCATCCACATTGTGGTCACACCTGTTTCCTGCTCTCCATTGATTATAGCCCATTGGATAGGAGCCGGCCCCCGATATTTCGGAAGGAGGGAGGGATGAATATTGATGGCACCCATACGGGGTATTGACAGCACAGACCCTGGCAGAATGTAACCATAAGCGACTACCACAAAGAGGTCTGGATTTAGTGCGATTATTTTCTCCAGAAACCACGGTTCCTTCACCCGTGAAGGCTGAAGCACCTGATAGCCCAATTTAATAGCGGCTTGCTTTACAGGAGGTGCAACCAGACGCCGGCCGCGGCCCCTTGGACGGTCTGGCTTGGTGACAACCGCCACAACATCATATTCGCTGCTATGAAGGGCCTGGAGGGCTGGTACCGCAAACTCCGGCGTGCCAAAGAATATAATGCGGTAAGTGCTCATAATTTTGATGCGTTATATCACGCTGTCAGTACACCTCAAAACGGACAGGAATTTCAAAGCTTTCCTGGCGTTTCTGGTTTGTATAAATCCTCAAATGATCTGTATTTGTCCCGGTTTTGAGTTTTTCAAAAACGGGCTCAATTACAAGTTGTACTGCACGACCCGGCTGTATTTGCCTGGTGACGACGTTAAAAAGCGATTTTTCCCGTTCCACCTTTTTGATCTTTAAGTCGTTTCCCTTATTCAAAAGAACTATCACCGAGCGCCTCATGGGCTTGCTGCTTTTCTTTAATTGCAGCAATTGATGCTCAGTGATTCGGCCAAAGTTCACGTCCTTTGGTCTCACTTCAACCGGAGGTCTGATCGATCCCAGGATCGGGATCACCAACTCCGGTTTTTCCGGATAGTTCGTCGTAAGTTTAACTTGCCCACGGTAAACATCCTCTTTGGTGATCTTGTTTTTTACTTTAAGTTGATAGCGGCGCCCTTTTTCTATCTCCAATAGTTCAACTGCTACCTTGTCCGGAATGGAGACTGAAGCGATTTTGAGGGTCAGAGGCTCCTTTTTTTCTCCATGCAGGTTAACAACCTTTTCAACCTCTTCGCCCAAGATTCCTTTCAGGTAAACCCGGTAGGGCTTTATATGAACAGGTGTCCATACTTTTCCTTTCATACCAATGACTACACGGGGATGCTCTGGGTCGTTGGTAAATAGACGCGCCCTCTTGTGGATGGTGCCCTGGTATCTCTCTGTCCGCATCTCCAATGTAATTTTACCCTCCGTCCCGGGAGGGATGATCCGGTCAAAACCGGCCACACGGCAGCCTCAGTCAGGCCTGATACTCTTAATCTCCAGCGGAGCCGTCCCTCGATTCAGGACACGAAACTCGTGCTTTATCAGATCTCCCTGATTGACCTGGTGGAAATCGTAGACGGGGCTCTTGACATAGACAATCGGCACAGCTTCTTTTGTCTGGGCGGATTTTGCAAACCCAACAGACATCAGCAGAACCAGGCTTGCCCAAAGGATTACTCTAACACGCATCGACACACCTCCCATAGTAGTGGTAACAGTTTATCGTTCGGATCAAGAAACATCCGTTGTCTTCGACGCTCGATCAACTAAGAGACCCTTCTTTTTCAATACGCAACCGGTTTACTGCAAGATGGGCCTGACGGATGGGTTCCGGGAGTCTGTATCCCCTGCAACAAGCCATCACCAAATCTAATGCTTCGGCGAGGGTAATAGCGTGGCCTGATGATACAAAAACCGGTTTTACATGGTCTCTGGTTCTTAGAACACTCCCGATAACTCGCCCTTGATCTGTCAGCAGAGCCGTACTTCCCCTGTTTTCAGCAACTGGGGCGTGGATACCGACAAGCCGCGTTTTAGCACACCCAATAGTTGGACAGTCCAGGATCAAACCCATATGCGAGGCAAGACCTATGCCTCTCGGATGGGCGGTTCCCTGTCCGTCAAACATGGTGACGTCGGGCTTTTTCCGAATCTTTCTGAAGGCTTTTATCAATACAGGCCCCTCACGAAACGTAAGCAGCCCAGCAATATAAGGGAACTTCACTTTTTGACAGGCCATCGCCTCATCAACCAAGATGAGATCGGGGAAGGTAAAAACGAGCACCGCTGCATAGAAGTCATGGCTCTTCCGCGAGTATGAAACATCGGCCCCCGCAATGGTCTTAAGCGGTTTTGCAAGGGGTATCTCGCGAATTTTCTTTGAAAGGCGCCTCTGGATAGTTATGGCCTCCTTGTATGGAATGTCCCAGGGATGTAGCTGGTGAATCTTCATAGATATTCAGCCTCCATTAAAATATACCACAGCCCCCCGCCGATAATCCCAAATTTCGCAAGGGTATATGGATGTGTTTTACTTCGGCCTAAGAGCCGACATGGGTACGATAAACGATTTGCATAACATTAATGCCGGTAATAATAGCTGAAATAAGACCTACAACAATTACTGGAACCATCTGAAAAACGTGATTGGCCAATGTAAACCCGGCCGCCTCTTTGGCAGGAATGCCAAAGATCAGGAGCCCAAAGATACCACCTGCTTCCCAGATGCCCCAGAAGCCGGGAGCAGATGGCAGCGAAATGAACAAGCAGATTATGACCATCACGGCCCACATTTCGAAAAAAGAGATATCTATTCCAGGGCAGCCAAAGGACATGACATAATAAGAACCAGCCATTAATGCCCAGACTATAAAGGAAAGAGCAATGCAAAGACCAATCTTTTTCGGGCTCTTCAACAACGTGAACCCTTTGGCAAAGTTGTTGAGAATAACTGCAGATTTCAGATCGAGTTTCTGTTGCAACTTTTTTTTGAAGGAGGCAGTGGTGAAAAAGAGCAAGGCCGGCATCTTCACCACGGTACGCCTTATAAGGGTCCGACCCTGTCTAAGCATAACAAAAATAATACCTGCAATCAGTATAACGCACAATCTCAGGGTTGTGGAGCCGATCATGCTAAGGGTGGCTTTGTTGAGCTGATAGTTTCCGAATGGAATCTCAATGGCAGGGTTTATGTCCACATTAATAAGAGCAACGGCAAGAAACGAAAGCAACATAACGATGTCGAAGACTCTTTCAGCTCCAACTGTAGCCAGAACCATAGAAAACGAAACATTCTCCCTTTTGTAAAAGATAATCGGTCTGGCGAGTTCTCCAACTCGTGCAGGTAAAAGGCAGTTTGCCATAAACCCGATCATAAGTGGATGAAACGCGCTCCAGAAGGGTGTTTTTTTTACCGGCTGCAGCAGAAGTTGCCATCTGATAACTCTGACAAGAAAGCTTAGCAGGGCAATTGCCATTGAAGGGATTATCCACCAGTAGTTGACGGTTTTTAAATAGGCTACAAGCTCCCGAAGGGGGATATTGGAAAAGGTCAGATAAAGTGCAATAGCGGACAGCAGCAACCCTATTGTCAGAGACAAAGGAATATGATTCTTGCGTGCCATGGTATTTGAACAAGCGCTATCTGCTGGAAACATGGCGGAAACAGTGAAAAATCCCGTGTGAGACAAAGCATGATCAATAGCAACTCAGGACCATGCGGGCTTGTTCGATATCCTTTCTAATTTGTGCCGATAGGTCTTCAGGTTTCGGGAATTTCTTTACCTCGCGTAGATATTTAATAAAATTCACGCGTATGCGACGGCCGTAGATCTCTTCGTTAAGATCAAGGATGTGCACCTCTACCTGAAAGTGACTATTGTTGAAGGTGGGACAGCAGCCTACATTTGCCACCCCATCACAAGTGCTGGCATCGTACTCAACGGTGACTGCGTATACCCCGCTTTTTGGGCACAGCTCATCATAGAGTCTCAGGTTTGCGGTGGGAAAACCGAGCAATTTGTTGCCTCGATCACGGCCCGGTATAACAGTACCCCGCACCTGGTAATGGCGACCCAGAAGTCTTCTTGCTTCCTCAATCCGCCCTTCTCTCACAAGGTTCCGGATCTCGGTGCTGCTGATACGACGACCTTCCAGTTCAGCCCATTTTGAAACAACTACCTCAAAGCCACAGCTTGCACCCATTTCCTTGAGGAGGGAGACATCGCCTTCCCGGTTCTTGCCAAAGGAGTAGTCTTGGCCCACAATTATAGATTTCATCCCGATTGTGTCACATAAGATGTCTTTGATAAATGTGCGTGCCGTAATTTCCGCAAACTTTCGTGTAAATGGTATGCATATGAGGATGTCTATGCCTGTGGCGCTGATCAATTCGATCTTTTGCTCATAAAGGGTAATAAGCGGGAAGTGCTTGTTACAATTGAGGACCTTGATGGGATGAGGTTCAAACGTTATTGCCACAGAATCGCCGCCTATACTCCCGGCTTTTTCAATCACCTGACGGAAAAGGGCCTGATGTCCGATGTGAACCCCGTCAAAATTACCAATCGTAACAACAGGGTTTTTAAGCGGGGTGGCAACCTCGCTCAGATCTTTAATGAGTTTCATAGGCATCGATGACAGGCTGTTGCCCAAACAAAAAGTCATTGTATCAGTTTAGCTTTTTGAAAATATTATTGCGGACAGGCCATCCGATTGGAGACTGGCTCACTGTCTGAGAGCATTACTGAGCGTTGAGAAAAAACAGTATCTTGGATATTCACCCTTGACGATAACTGATATTGTGAGCGAATGGATCTGA
>QMMV01000101.1 GCA_003647435.1 Deltaproteobacteria bacterium
CCTTATTTTCCTCTTTCACATACTTTTTCCCGCATACATCGCAGGTGGCCTTGTCGTCTTCAAAGTGGAGACGGATGCCGCATCGACACATCCAGCCCTTTAGTCCAGCAGGGTTTCCTGCCACAAGGGCAAAGTCGGGAACATCATCTATGACTACCGCCCCAGCCCCCACAAAGGCAAATCGGCCTATGGTGTGCCCACACAGAATTGTGCAATTGGCACCTAAGGTCGCTCCCTCCCTGACAATAGTGGGACGAATCTCATCTTTTCTCGGTATGTAGCTTCTGGGATTGTAGACGTTGGTAAAAACCATCGAAGGACCGCAAAAAACCCCGTCTTCCAGGACCACGCCCTGGTAGACAGAGACATTATTCTGAATCTTGACCCTGTTTCCAATCGTAACATGTGGGCCGATTACAACATTTTGACCGATACTGCATTCACGCCCTATCTTGCTACCGGAAATGACATGAGAAAAATGCCATATTCTTGTGCCTGGACCGATGGTGACGTTGTCATCGATGAAAGCGGTTTCATGTATAAATCCGTCCTTGACAGATGGTAATCCGCGATGGTGCCGATGAGATGGAGAAGGTGGTTTGCGTGAACTTTCATAAGCGATGAGTGGTGTTTGCTCTTGTAAGCCCTTCTTCTCTGCCCTGTCTCCCGCGGCACAGGGAGGAAGGTATATCTTCTTGCCATTTTGATCGAGAGATTGCTGGCTTGCCTTGAGGATCCTGAGCACTCGAAGACCTTCACGGCCATCAGTGAGTGGTTGCTTGCCATTTGAGATGCACTCTAAGAAATGCTCACATTCCAGACGCAGCGGTTCCGCCTCCGGAATACCTACCCGCTCCGGCTGCGCCCTGGCCGGAACCGGCACATTGTTTTGCCATTTGATTTCATGGGCATAGAGAACGAGCTTGTCTGACCATGGTTGAGTATCGTCAAAGACGGCCATCTTCCGGTCACCAACAACGACAAGCTTTTGTTCCTTGAAAGGGTGAAGCCAGGAAACAAAAATATGGGCCCGAAGCCATGAGGGAAACTCCAGATGGGTCGTCGTGACATCGGCGATCTTCTGGTGAAGGTAATTGCCCCCCGTGGCGAGAACGTTTTCCGGTTCTTCACCGGCAAGTGACAGGATCATGGAAATATCGTGAGGGGCAAAGGACCAGAGAATATTTTCTTCTCGTCGGATCTTGCCCAGGTTCAGGCGAGCTGAATAAATGTAGTTAATCCGCCCTAACTCACCCGAGGTTGCGATCTCTTTTAGTCTTACAAATGCGGGATGGTATTGCAGGAGGTGGCCGACCATAAGCACAAGCTTGTTGTCAGCAGAGATGGTGATGAGTTCTTCTGCCTGGTCTTCCTCCAGGACCAGAGGTTTTTCTACAAAAACATGCTTGCCTGCAAGAAGGGCCTCTCTAGCCAACGTAAAGTGGGTCTCTGCGGGGGTGGCAATAACAACAGCTTCGATGTCGTCTGCTGAAAGCACCTCATTTATTGACAAGCAGGTCTCAACATCCGGATATTGCTCTTGAAATCTGGCCAAAAGCACTTCATTTTTGTCGCAGATAAGCCTGAGCGCTCCTAACTGGTGGTAGTTGCGGACTAAATTTTTCCCCCAGTACCCTGATCCAACGATAGCGATATTCATCTGGAGCCTCCCGGCGTAACAGGTATTTTTGAAGAAAGTCGAATTTTAGGAAAGAGACAGCTCCGCCTCTTCAACTACATCGATAATGTTTAGATAACCTGTTGAGATACAAGGACTTTTATTTCCCCAAAGTCTTTTTTGAGTATCGGATTTGCGGGGAAATCTTCTCCATTTCTGAGTGTTCAGATTTTGAACGTTCACAAAATGAACATATTTCCGGGTCTATGTCAACAAGAAAATGGTAATCACCCACCTCCGTAGTGACAAAGGGACAAAGACACAGAGTTGTAAGCCCTGTCACCTGGGTAAGAAGAGCCCGCCACAGCAAAGACGGGTAAACCTTGAGCAGAAATGGGTAAAAAAGCAGTGACAGGCTATTTAGCGTAACATTTTCTCTTGAGATTTCAAGGTAGAACTGCGCGGGCATATGTGCTAAGTTAATGAGCGCTATTAAAGCAGGTCTGTTCCTCTGGATTTCCTCCACGGCCTTTGCGGGGACAAGCCTTAGCCGAAGTAAAGAAGCAAGCTTCGGGAGACGAACCACGAACAGATTCAAGGGATCATGGCAAGACACAAGGACTTGAAACAGCTTGGAAAATTGATCGCTTACGTGCTAGGGCGACGGCCAGATGAGTTTGGATTGGTCCCAGACGATGAAGGCTTTGTTCGCCAAAAGGATCTGGTAAAAGCCATCTCTGAAGAACCCGGATGGGGATTTGTGCGCAGGTCTCATATTCACGAGGTCCTTATAACTTGCCCTGATAACCCTTTTATTGCTGAAGATGACCGAATTAAAGTTGCTCACCCCGGCCTGGCTATAAACCGCGTAAAAGGGGTAGTGCCGCCCAAACTCGTTTACCATTGCGTGCGACGCAAGGCATATCCGGTTGTCTGCCGGAAAGGAATTATCCCGATGGGGCAACCCCATGTCTTTTTGGCAACAACCAAGGAATTGGCTATCCGCATGGGGAAGCGCCGGGACCCGGACCCTGTATTGCTGAGTGTCTATTGCAAAAGGGCCTTTGACTCCGGAGTGAACTTCTCCAGGCAAGGGGAACTGATCTATGTAGTTGATCATATTCCAATCAAGTATTTTGTAGGTCCACCGCTTCCGAAGGAAAAGAAGGAAACCGGAGAGCGCCACAAAGAATCCAGTTTAATACCTGACATGCTGCCCGGAAGCTTTATGCTTGACATGGAGCGTTCCGAGGCACTTCAACATCAAAGACTCAAAAGAAAAGGGCGAAAAAGGGAAATTGCCTGGAAGAAGACTCGAAGGGTAAAACGGAAACAGGGATGGCTCAAGGCTCAGAGCTGAAAGGTCAAAGGGACGGGTTGCTTCTTTCAATTCGTAAACCAGTCCGTTCCCTTGAGATTTCAGCCTTTATGGAGATGTTTTCTCAAGTCTCTAATAAGCTTTCTTGCAACAACGGAAGACTTGATTTTTTTGTCTATTATAAATAAGAACTGAAAGTAAACCCCGTTAGAAGGACCGGGCATTAAACTACGTCCTTCCTAAAACGAATATCGGCAATATCTTTACCATAAACGCCATGAGTGACGGGGCTTTCTGACGGGGTAAAAACCTCGGGTGGAGAATCCAATGAATGAGCGGTCAATCATACTTGACAAACAGGCCGAAGAGTTATTTCAGAAGCTTGGGGGCATAGAAAACCGCGAGACACTTACTATAATCGGGGGAATTGCACGGGCCTACCAGGAAGAACAGATAAAGGCTGATCCGTGGAGAATTCTTTTGATTGAACTGGTTTATGATATCTGCGCATGTTTTCTACATCACGAATTTTTCAAAAGGGGCCTGCCTGTAGAAACACACATCGACCGTCTTGTTCACAAAGTCAAAAAACTCTCGGATATGCCGAATCACGACAGACAAATTTTCATTAAATACAGAGGCCTTCATAGTAGCGACTTGTATCCTACAGAACTCGACTATTTGATATCACTCGGAGAGATAATTATTAACCTTGAATCCGCACTGGCCCTTACCAGGCGTCATCAGGAGACGCATGCACATCTGCATGAAAACCTGCTTGAGGCATGGACCGCTTTTCAGGATAACGGCATTACTACACTCCTTATCACGGTTCCTGAAACTGGCAAGCATGAAGATGAGTCGTTGCGGATTTGTGCTGAGATCATGTCCCAGTACTTACAGGCAGTCCGCCAGGGCGGTCAGATTGTGCTTAAAAGCCACGGAAAGGTGCATCAGGTACCACTGGTACATGATGAGGACAACGTACCGGATCCCAACCTTACTATGACGGCCGGTCTGAACCACTTGAGCAAAGCGAAGGCCCAAAAACTGGTCGAAAAAATCGACCAACTCATAAAAAAAGAGAGTATATCCATTCCTATAGATGATATCACAAATGTATACAATGCGGTTTTCAGTACCGAAAAGCTCAAAGCAAGGCTCAAAAAACCTCCGATAGAGGTTAATAATGTAAAGTGGCTAATGTTAGCCAGTGACCAGGACATCCTGCACAAGGAAAAAGTGGACCTGGTAAACGCTGTATTTAAAAAGTTCGGTCATGCATCCCAGGAAGCCGTGCAAATCATCAATACCATATATGAAGCAGATTTGAATGCCTGGTCACCTGTAGACATCGGGGTCAAACTTCAAAAGATCACAACGGTCTTAGAAGAGATTGAGGAGACTAAAAAAGGAGAAGCTGTTGAAAATGAACTTCTTGAAAACGTAAGAGACAGGCTGGACCCTCTTAGAGACGAACTCCTTGATAACATCGGTATCGAAAAAGATGCTCTAAAGGCAATCAAACCAGACGGTGAGCCCTTTTCTGCAACAGTCCATAATAAGATTATCGACCTCGTGAAATTTTTCAAAGGGCGGTCGAAGACCAGGAGAAAGTTGCTGGCAATAATGACCGAACCCGTTACCTTTAATGATCAGGATTATGACATTATTTCAAGGATGTTTAATACTTCTCGAATGGAGGCCCAGCACCTGGTTAAACTCATCAAAGGATGCTTTGATGAAACAGGCCGTTTTTTAAGAAAATCTTTTGAGAACAATATTACGGAATTTGCAAAGTACGGCGATAATATATTCTTCTTCCTCTGGTCGTATCTCAAAGAGATGAGGCGAAGAAGTGATCGCATATCGTTGCTGAATGCGCTTCAGCTTCTGATCATCAAGCTGGACCGTCCCGAGGAAGGCATGAAAAAGATTCTGGAAGATTTTGTTAGCGATCCAACCCGGGTATTGCCATCGGATAAAGACGCAATGGTGCTGGCAAACATATTGCTGAGAAAGGAAAATCGCGAACTTAGTACAGAAATCGAGATAACACCCGAGGAAGTCCTCCTCGTAGAAGATAATATCAATTCAGATGCCATTAAGATAGCCACAAAAACCATAGCCCAATCAGAAGATCAATTTATCAGAAAAGTTGAGACCATACATACGGCGACCAAGGAACGGCTCAACGGCACCGCTGCCAAAAATCAAGATCTGTCCCTAAAATATTTGTTGTTACTTGAAAGAGAAATATACATATTTCTTTCTATCATCAATCCACCCATAACCTGTCACGTGTTGAGGACTGTTGCTCAGGATTATGGCGATCCTCGCAGCCAGGTCTACAGTGGTAAAAAGAGTCGAGAAAACCTCAACGCTCTCATTACCCTTCTCAGAATTATCGTACGAGCATTGGCCAGAGCAGGTACCAGAGAAGACCTCCAGTATCTAAGGCAGATCAAGGAGAACCACCCGGAATTTCTTGGATTAAAGGATGATCCACACTACCTCGACATGCTAAGCCGTGTCATCCAATACTGTGATAGAGCCATTCAATCAATTGAAAAAAGGGCTGATCAAGGCAACATTCCAACTGCCTGATTTATCCGGTTTCGGACCTGTTTATCTTGTTGGCGGCTCACTTCGGGACAGGATACTCAACCTCCCATCGAGCGACTATGACTTTGCACTGGCCGGAGATGTTAGGGAATTTGCAAGAAAAGTTGCAGAAAAGCTCGGAGCTCACCTGATCCAGATCGGCAAGAAGGACAAGGCCGTCTACCGGGTGGTGACAGGCACCAGCACACTCGATTTTTCTTCCATAGAAGGAAAGAGTATCGAAGACGACCTGAACAGGCGCGACTTTACCATCAATGCGCTTGGCTATGAGCTGCGATCTGAAAAGCTCGTCGATCCCGTTGGTGGGCTTGATGATATAAGATCAAAAAGGATCCGACTAATTTCAAAGGATGCGATCTTGGCCGATCCTTTAAGGATGCTCAGGGCCTTTCGTTTTGCTGCCGTGCTCGACTTTGAGATCACCTCAGAGACCCTGATGAGTATCAAGGAACAAAGTTGCTTGATTACCAGGGCCGCCGGCGAGCGTATTCATGATGAAATGTTAAAGATAATGGAGGTGGATAGCTCCTTCCCTTATGTCAAGCAGATGGCTGAAGCAGGCATTCTGAGCGGAATTATTCCTGAGCTTGAAGCCTGCCGTGGATGTGTCCAGAATAGAGAGCACCGATTTGACGTTTTTGAGCACACGATGCAGACATATAAAGAAATAGAGACAATCCTGAGCAACCCCGGGAAGGTTTGGCCTGAGTCTGCTGTAGCTGTCAGCGATTATCTCCGCAAGGAAAACCACAGGGTTCTTCTGAAATGGGTAGCTCTCTTGCACGATCTTGGCAAACCCAAAACACGCAGTATCGATGAGACTGGAAAGATCCGATTTCTGCGCCATGAAGATACAGGGGCTGATATTGCTCAAGATATTTGCGCAAGGCTCAGGATGTCTGCCAGGAGCCGGGAATATATTACTTTTCTGGTGAAGAAGCACCTCTATCCACTCTTTTTGTTTGTTTCCCATCAAAAGGGAAATCTCACATCAAAGGCGATTGTTCGCTTAATCGCAAAATACCAGGATGACATAATCGGTCTCTTGATTCACGGCCTGGCGGATCAGCGTGCAAAGGCACAAGAAACACCGGAAGGCCTGGAGGCTTTTAGCGGATTTTTGAAACAGATCTTGATGGTATATTTTTGCGATTTGAAGCCCCGAATGGAAGCCCCGAGGCTTGTGACAGGCCAGGATCTGATTGATCATTTTGGCCTTGTACCATCGAAGGTGTTCGGAAAGATACTAAATAAAGTAGAAGAGGCCCGGTTAAACGGCGATATCAGGACGAGAAAAGAGGCCTTTAAGCTTGTGGAAAGGCTGCTGGAGGGCGATGCCGGAATCGAACCGGCGACACCAAGCTCCGGAGGCTTGTGCTCTATCCGCTGAGCTAATCGCCCTCTTAACGGGCCGTTGCCAAACAAAAATTCCTTTGAGCGGTCATTAAAACGTTTTTTGCTAACAAATCTTGGCGAAGCGGAAGATTGGCGATGTCAACTGTTTGAGCCCAGATGGCGAGTTTTGACATCGCCTGTAGCAAGCCTTAGATTTGTC
>QMMV01000102.1 GCA_003647435.1 Deltaproteobacteria bacterium
ATATTATCGCATACGGGCAATCCGGTATAGACCGCCTAAAACTCGAGCATAACCGAGCGTAGAGAAAGAACAGCGCCTGGACGGTACAATAACATGAACTGGTTGCCAACAGCAGTTAGGCTAAAGCATAGGTTTGTTGCTTAACTGTTCTTTCTCAACGCTCACTAATGCTCTCAGACAGTGAATCGGTTTACAATCGGTTGGCCTGTACGCTTCTTGTATGTATTTTTTGAAAGGGCTAAAGTGATACCGTTTTCCTACCTCATGCCGGAAGGGTGACCGTCACCTGAGCACCCTTTGGCTTGCGGTTCTCAATACGAATCGTACCGCCATGTCCTTCCACGATATTCTTTACGATGGGGAGCCCGAGGCCGCTTCCTTTATCTTTGGTAGTGAAGAATGGCTGCCAGATTTTTTTCAGTGTTTCCTCCGGAATCCCCTCACCTTCATCGGAAAAAATGATTGTTACACTGTCTCTTTTAGCACAAAATTCGATATATATCGACCCCCCTTCAGGCATGGCCTGCATCGCGTTAAGCAAAATGTTTAAAAAAGCCTGGTACAGGAGGCCCGGATCAGCCTGTATCTCAGGGACATCGGTTGCAAATCGCTTCCGGATTTTGTAACCTTTTTTCTTGATTTCGGGATCGAGAAACGTGAGATTCTTCTCCAGGACATCATCGACCTTACACGCTATCAAATTCGGACTCCTGGGCCTGGCAAAGCTCAGGAAATCACTTACAATATTGTTGAGACGATAAGCTTCCTCAACAATGACATCCACAAGCTGAATTCCCTGATCTTTGTCGGCCATCTTCTGTTTCAACAATTCTGCTGTGCTGCTGATAATTCCAAGGGGGTTACGTATCTCGTGAGAGATAGCGGCCACCATTTCACCGAGGGTTGCCAGTCTCTCGGCATGGCTTAATTTTTCCTTCAGGAGAAGCTGCTCTTGGGCCCGCTTTTCGATGATCTGCTCGCCCCGCTTTACGATATGACGAAGGATGAGGAATAACAATCCCATAACAACGGCAGAGGTGAGAATGATCCTGTATTTGAAATGGACGGTAGTACGGTAGTCCCCGGAAAGGTCCTGTATAATCTCAAAGACCCCGAGGATGGGGCCCTCAATGTTTGACAGGGGTTTTTCGGCCCTCAAAGGTACATAAGTTCGCAATTCGCTTTTTTCAGGGGCCCCGAAAACCAGGCTCCAGAATCCTCCTGTCCGGATCAGTCTCGAGCTTGACCTGGCGAGAAGCGCCTGTTGATAATCTATACCGCCAAGCCCTTTTGTACCGAGTAGTTTCTTGTCAAAACTGTAAAAAATAACGTTTTCCCGATCATAGATATTGACCATATCGACATTAAAACTGTGAAGGGTGTTTCTTACAACACGGTCCAGTAGCTCGAACAGGGCCTTGTTCCGCAACTCGATTACCTTTCCGTACCGGTAGGCTGCCGGTACAATGAACTGCAGGAAGACCTGATGGTTGAGATTTTCTGCCATCAGCAGGGCATAGTCCTCACTCTTTTTCAAAAGTACTTTCTCGGTCCTCTGCGCGATTACCATGGATAGGATCAGGGACCCGAAAAGGATAATGATGAGGCTGGAGAAAGTAAAATACTTGACTAACTTAAACGGTTTTATCCGTTCTGCGTTTTTTGGTTCCATTCACTTTGCTCGCTATACCATGATGCGGTAAGTTTTTTGTTCGTGAGATTTTGCAGTGAGCAGGTTGGCCCTGTTTTCAAAACCCTTTCTTCCCATCAGCGCATACGTAAGTTCTTTACCCGCTTCCACTCCGGGTTGATCCAAAGGGTTAATCTTTAGTAACCTTCCGGCATACAGGGTCTGAACCTCAAGCAAGAAGAGAAGCTGTCCAACAGTGAATGGATTGATTTCGGGAAGTCTTATTGTTACATGAGGCCGGTGTGCCCTGGTGAGGGCAAACTTGGTGGCTTCCTCTTCCGCGTGCATCAGCTCGTTCAGGGTGTGCCCTCCAAGATACCAGACGCCGTCCATATGTTTGAAGCCCCTCGGGATAGTGATACCTTTTCGGAATCTTTCCACCGTGAGGAAGGTAATAATTTTGTCAAACGGTCCTTCCATGTATAATTGGAGCTGCGAGTGTTGATCAGTCACACCAAGCGCCTTTACCGGAGTCGGGCCGACATTTACCACACGGCCGCTGACGTCGAGTCGTTTACCCAGGCTCTCTGCCCACAACTGGCGGTACCAGTCGGCCACATCCCGCAAGCTACCTGAATAAGGCATCATCACGGAGATGGGTTTCTTTTTTCTCGTATAAGCGAGCACCTGAAGGAGAGCGTTCATACCTGCCGGATTTTTCCACGGGTTTGATTCCGTGCAGGTTTTGTCTGCGCTTCTCGCGCCGGCAAGGAGTTCGGCAATATCTATACCGGCGACTGCGGCCGGGAGGAGACCGACAGGAGACAAAACTGAAAAACGCCCGCCCACCCCCGGATGAATCGGCAGACTTTCATATCCTTCTTTTTTGACAATTTGCCTCAAGTAGCCTTGGCTGGGATCCGTAGTTGCTATGATATGGAGTTTGTGCCTGTCATGGCCAAGCCTTCGCATTAACCTGTTACGCACAATCAGAAACTGGCTCATGGTTTCCGCCGTGCCGCCAGACTTGCTGATCACATTGAATACGGTTTTCTCCAGGTTGACCAGATCCAGAAGGGCGCAAAATTCCTCAGGGTCAATATTATCTGCAAAGAATACCCTGGGCAGGCCCCTGCGTTTTTCCTCTGCAAGGAGATTGTGATGTGGATGGGCGAGGGCCTTGAACAGGGCAATACCCCCGAGGGCTGATCCCCCTATTCCGAGTACGACAAAGTTTTCACACCGCCTGACAATCCGGCTGGCGGTTTTTAAGACGTCAGATAACATCTGTTTGTCATAAGGAAGATCGAAAAAAGGTAAGTCTCCTGCCTCCTTTTGCTTGTTAATCTGCTCATGGACGGCGGCAAAGGCACTTGACATGGCATCGATCTCGTCCACGGTCAGACCGTGGCGGTCTCCTACCACATCCGCCGTCATAGCAGTAAAGTCGAGTACGATTCTCATAGATCGTACCCATGAGTTGTCCTGCCAGCGTTTCATTAGAACCCCTTCCTATAGCGGCTTGGCAATGATCTGGGATACGTACATGTCCAGGAATCGCTTTGAAGCTGCCGACCTTATAATGGCAACCGTATCCGCTCCACTGACAGTACCCGCCACAGCTACTACCTCCTTGCCCTCGGCAACAAGGCCTGCGTCTGCAGCCTCCATGACGATCTCGCAGCAGACCTTGAGCCCCTGCCCGAAGCGCCTCAAGGTGTTTGCAACAAGCAGCGTGGGATATGACCCTGAGAATTTTTCTGCCAGAGCGGTTTCAATGGAATGGGTCAGTATTGTTCCCTTGTAAATCCTGCCTCCAAGACGTGTGATTTCTTCGTAAGCGTCCTCTGAAAACTGATCCTGGTTCGGGCCCAAAAACCCGACTGAATGGGCAACTACCACAAGATTGAGATCTTCCCCCCGCAGCCTTCGTGCGGCCAGCACCCCCGTTTGACCGGAAGTAGATGCCACAACTGCATCCTCGTATCCATCATCATGAATCAGTCCATAAAGAATGTCCATGCAGACCCCGGTATTCTTAGGGCCTGGTTTTTCAAAATATTCAACTGTACGTTTCATAATGCTCCTCCCGTAGCTTGATTCCCCGTCTTCCCTACTTTGGAATAGGTGCACCCGAAAGAAGTGTTTTGATGTCTTCATCTGAAAAGTGCAGACCTGCGCCAATAAAGAGGGACGCATTGTCGTCATCGCTGATAAAATCGTCAACTCCGCCGGTCAGATATACGTATTGAAACGGTGTATAGTCTGCCTTAAACTTCAGGTGAGGGTTTTTATCGGGATCGAAATCAAAGGCCTCGAGAGATAGAACGAGGCGGTCGTCAAAGAGATAATAATCGGCGGCTACCCCGCCTGTCGATTCAAAAAGCCCGCCCCGGAGCCCCAGGTTATAGTAACGCTTGGCAATCTGGGCTGAAAACTTGATTTCATCTTTTTCAATTTCTTCCTTATGTTCGGTAACGGGGATACCTCCGTTGATCGTAGTGGTTGTGTCGGTCACCGTTCTCTTGCCTGCAGGATCATCTATCACCTGCAGGAGATAATACTTGTCCTCTTTCGGTTGAATTCGCAGAGAAAGGTAGGACTTAAGGCTATCACCATCGAGGAGATACTCCCCCCTGTAATCGAGATACGTTCGATATTTTTCTTCCTTTTGTAAGTAATCATTGATCCCTGTCAGGGTAGTATTAATGTTTTCTATAGTTTCTTCTTCCTGTACCAGTTTGCCGATAGTTCCTTCCCCTTTGTTTATCTTGCCTGCAATGTCATTTAAGGCGACCAGCGTTTTGTTGATGGTTTCAATGGTCTCTTTATCATGGACGAGCTTGCCGATGGTTCCTTCCCCCCTGTTAATCTTTTCCGTAATTTCCTTTAACGCCAGGATGGTTTCCTGGAGCTGGCTGGAAGTCTCTCGCATGCTGGCCACAATCTGGCGTATGGGTTCCTTGTTGGTTCTACTCAGGTCTTCGAGGTCATTTGAAAAGACGTTGAAGCTGTGCAGTATCTGGTCGATATTTTCACTGTTTCTTTGTGCCGTTTCATTTAGCGTTTTAGCCAGCTCACGGAGGTTGGTTGTGATCGTTTTCAATGAGGCCTCTCCCTCTTTTCCGCCCACGACACTCGATAGCGAGCCCGTGATTTGCTTGATGTCCTCTGCAATGGCACCCAGTCGTGTCAAAAGGACGTCGATATTGGCGGCAGATACAGTCCGTTGGATGCGTCCCCCTGGTTGTATGGTTGGTGCCCTGGGGACGCCTGGTATTAATTCCACGTATTTGTCTCCAAGGACGCCCTTTGTACGAATGGCCGCCTGCACATCTTCGCCGACCTTGACATCTGGCTTAAGTACAAGTGTTACCTTCGCTTTGCCCGCCTCAAGCGCTATTTCCTTGACTTGCCCGACCTCGATGCCGGCGATCTGAACAGGGGCCCCCTTTACAAGGCCTTCGGCGGAATCAAAGTAAGAATATATCTCGTAACCAGGTCTTAGCTTATACTCAAATTTGCCTACCTTCATGCACATGTAAGCAAGTATTATGATGCCGATAACAACGAGAAAACCCACCTTTGCTTCAATGCTAAGTTTCGTCATATTGCTATCTTTCCCTATACAATCCTGATTGGTCCCTCGGCTTTTCCCTGAAGGAACTGCTGCAAGACCGGATTCCGAGACGACCGTACAGTATCCGGTGCGCCGCTTTCAATGATTTTCCCCTGATACAACATGGCAACCGCGTCTGCAATCTTAAATGTGGATTGAATATCATGGCTGATTACAACAGATGTCGCTTTTGTCCGCCTCTGGGTTTCGACAATGAGACAATTAATAGCATCGGATGTGATGGGATCGAGGCCTGTGGTGGGCTCGTCAAAGAGAATAATCTTCGGGTCGAGTGCAAGGGCCCTGGCAAGGCCCACGCGCTTTCGCATGCCGCCACTTAACTCGGAAGGCATCTTGTGTGTCACATCTTTGAGGCCTACCTGCAGTAGTTTTTCTTCAACAATCCTGTCAATCTCGTATTGCTTCAGCTTAGTATGCTCCTGGAGGGGAAAGGCCACGTTTTCTCCCACGGTCATGGAATCAAACAGGGCTGCTCCCTGGAAGAGCATCCCGAAATTCTTTCTGATGTCATTCAGTTCTCGATCACTCAAGCCGGCGATGTCTACCCCTTCGATCAGCACCTTGCCTTTATCCGGCTTAAGGAGCCCGATCATGTGTTTTAAGAGGACACTCTTTCCCCCTCCGCTCCGGCCAATGATAACTGTGATTTTGCCCGCTTCAATCTCAAGATTCAGGCCGTCCAGGACCTTTTGTCCGTTAAATGATTTATGGATGTCAATCAGCTTAATCATAGAAAAAGGTATCTACTCACCACATTTAGCCCTGAACCATCTAAAACATTGCTGCCGTCATGAAATAGTCACTGATCAAAATGGATACCGAGGATATAACCACTGCTTCCGTGGTCGCCTTTCCCACTCCCTGGGCACCACCTGAGGCATAAAAACCTTTGTAGCATCCAACCAAAGACAGTATCAACCCGAATACGGCTGACTTGACAAGGCCATTGAATATATCTTCCAGCTCTACGATCTCAATAATTTTGGCTATGAAAATTCCTGAATTGACTTTTAATAACCCGACACCGACTGCATATCCTGCTAAAATACCCAGAAAATCTGCAATTACGGTTAGCACAGGCAGGATGAGTACCGCTGCCACTATGCGTGGCACCACAAGGTATTTGATCGGATCGGCAGCCATTGTGTATAAGGCATCAATCTGTTCCGTGACCCTCATAGAGCCGAGCTCTGCCGCCATGGCGGAACCGGCCCGCCCTGTGACCATGAGGCCCGTTAACACCGGACCAAGCTCCCGGGTCATACCAAGTGCTACGGTAGTTCCTATCAGGCTCTCGGCCCCAAATTTTCGAAAACCGTAATGACTTTCAAGGGCAAGGACCGCGCCGGCAAAAGATCCGGTGAGGATAACCACGAGCCATGAATCAACGCCCACAAACTCCATCTGCTTAAAAATAGCCCGGATGCGTAGAGGTGGCCGAAATGTCCAGGCAAGGGCCTTCAAAAAAAGAAGCATGATGAAACCAAACTCTTCAATGAAGCGGATGAGAGCGCTACCTATGGCTTCTATTGCTTTTATCATGATTGCTAACAGTACTGATGAAAATCGAAAACAGCGGTTAGAGTAACATGTTAGCTCTTTTAAAAACAGACATAATGAGCATGCAATGATGTTTTCAAAAACCCAGATTGTTACAAGTTAGAAAGGTTGTAACACTTTAGCTCTTTTAAAAAAACAGACATACGGAGCGGACAGGCCATCCGATTGTAGACTGGCTCACTGTCTGAGAGCATTACTGAGCGTTGAGAAAAAACAGTATCCTGGATATTCACCCTTGACGATAACTGATATTG
>QMMV01000103.1 GCA_003647435.1 Deltaproteobacteria bacterium
ACCAGAGGAGGGTATCTACACTTCAAAGAGGTATTGCTTGAAGGGTGCCGAGCTTTCTTTTGAGGACGTTGAAAGGATTGCCCGTGAACTCCTGGCAAATGATATTATTCAGCAGTGGAAAGTCTTTTCCCCCAAGCAATGGGACCCTGACACTGGTGTGGGGATCATCATACCGAGGGTAAGGCTCGATCACAAACCGACAGTTGCCACAATTCCCATCGATAGCGATGAGGCGCTTGCGCTGATCAGCAAGGAACGAAACCTTGCCTTAAATCCCAATGATATCCCTGTGATCCGGGCCTATTTCCAAAGAGAAGACGTGATTCGGCAGCGCCGGGCCGTCCAGCTTTCGACACCTACCGATGTTGAACTCGAATACATCTCACAGGCAAGAAGCGATCACTGCAACCACAATACCTTCAAGGGACTTTTTCATTACCGCGACCTGGCAACGGGTGAGACGCAGGATGTCGATAATCTCTTTGCCACCTGCATTGAGGCACCAACGCTGGCTCTCAAGAAGAAAAAGCCGTGGGTTGTCTCGGTACTCTGGGATAATGCTGGGGTTGCCCGGTTCAATGACGACTATTATTACGTCATTACAGGCGAGACGCACAATTCTCCCTCCAACATGGAGGCCTACGGTGGTGCTATGACAGGAATAGTGGGTGTCTATCGGGATCCGATGGGCACGGGTAAGGGCTCAAAGCTCATCATGGGAATGTATGGATACTGTGTCGGCCCGAGAGACTATGACGGTGAGCTTAAACCACGCCTTCATCCAAAGCGACTCCTTGACGGTGTTATTGAAGGAGTAAGGGACGGGGGGAATAAAAGTGGCATTCCTACACCTTTCGGACAGGTCTGGTTCCATGAAGGTTACCTTGGAAAGTGTCTCGTCTTTGTCACCGCTATTGGTCTTATGCCTGCCCGGGTCAAGGGAACACCGTCTGAGGAAAAGACCACATCTGCCGGGGACCTCATCGTAATGTGCGGCGGCCGCGTGGGAAAGGACGGCATCCACGGCGTGACCGCAGCTTCAGAGACTTTTTCTCAACATACACCAGCAGGACATGTCCAGATAGGAGACCCGTACACACAAAAAAAGATGCATGACTTTCTCTTAGAAGCGAGAGATGAGGGATTGATCGCATTTATCACGGACAATGGCGGCGGGGGACTTTCTTCATCCATTGGTGAATCCGCCCGCTTCAGCAACGGCTGTATCGTTGAGCTTGAAAAGGTGCCTCTAAAATATGATGGTCTGGACCAGTGGGAGATCTGGGTATCTGAATCTCAGGAGCGCATGACGGTTGCCATCAAGCCGGAACACCGGGAAAGATTTTTGTCCCTTTCCAAAAAGCATGCGGTTGAAAGCACAGTCATAGGCCGCTACACCGATTCCGGCAAGCTTCATATCACTTACGAAGGTAAGACCTGCGCCTATGTGGACATGAACCTTCTCACTTCCCAGTTTCCTCAGTGGACGTTTGACGCCGAATGGCTCCCGCCTGAGATGCGAGGGCTTTTTGAGCCGGTTTTCACTCCGCCGAAATGCGCATCAGACCTGCTCCTTGATATTGTCTGCCGCCCCAACATCTGTTCGAAGGAATGGATCGCCCGGCAATACGACCACGAAGTGCAGGGCACGAGCGTGGTGAAACCCCTTGTTGGAAAGGAGCGAGATGTAAACAGCGATGCAGTTGTCATCCGGCCCGTGCTTGACTCTCTTGAGGGTCTCGCTGCCGCTCATGCCTTGCTGCCCAACTATTCTCAGATCGACACATACCACATGGTAAGCTGCACGATAGACGAAGCGGTGCGCCGGGTAGTAGCCGTAGGGGGGGATCCAGATCATATCGGCGGTGTGGACAATTTTTGCTGGCCCTCAGTGCAGTATGATCCAAAAGAGAATCCCGATGGCAAGTACAAGGCGGCCCAGCTTGTGAGGGCAAACTGGGCCCTCAGGGATGTGTGCCGGGCCTACGAGATACCTCTGCTTTCAGGTAAAGACAGTATGTACGTGGATGGCTATCTCAAAGGGCGATATGGGGAGACCCACAAGGTTTCTGCGCTGCCTACGCTGCAGTTTACCTGCACCAGTCTTGTCTCAGACATTACACGCTGTGTAACCATGGACGCAAAATTTGCCGGAGACCTTCTCTATGTGGTGGGAGAAACAAAAAATGAGTTAGGGGCCTCAGAATACTACGAACACTTCGGCTATGTCGGGCTCAATGTGCCCAGGCTTGAGCCTGGCAGGTCTATGGAGCTCTATCACGCCGTGAGCAGGGCTATCAGGGAGGAACTGGTTGCCTCATGTCACGGGATCTATCGCGGAGGCCTGGCGGTGCACCTGGCCCTGGTGGCCATGGCAGGCGAGCTTGGCATGACTGTTGACCTTTCGATGGTGCCGGCAGTAGATGCAGGGCAGGACCATGTCTTGCTGTATTCTGAGACACCCGGCCGTTTCATCATAACCATTGATCCGAAGCATCGCTCATCCTTTGAATCTGTTATGGAAGGACTTCCCTGTGCCCGTGTCGGGAGGGTGTCAGGCAAGCAAGAACTTGTGATTAAGGGTTTACAAGGGAAGGAAATCATCCGGTTGTCTGTTTCTGAGCTCAAGGCGGCCTGGAAACGCCCCTTCGGAGGGCTTATTTGATGGCAGACAATACCCGCAGCAAAGTGGTTCGCGTGCTGGTCCTCACAGGTTACGGCCTCAACTGTGACTATGAAACTGCATATGCCTTTAAGCTTGCAGGGGCAACAGCCGAGCGTGTCCACATCAATGCTCTCATCTCGAGAGAGGTCTCGCTGTCAGTTTATGACATTCTTGTATTTGACGGGGGATTTAGCTGGGGCGATGACCATGGGGCTGGTGTGCTCGAAGCTGTGCGCCTTAAGTGTAATATCGGTGAGGCGTTACATGAGTTTATTGAACAGGGGAAGCTCGTGTTAGGAATATGTAATGGTTTTCAGGCCTTAGTAAACCTCGGTTTTTTACCTGGTTTTGATGGAGACTATGATACACGCCGCGTGGCCCTGACCTTTAACGATTGTGGCAACTTCAGAGATGATTGGGTCACGCTTTTGGGGAATCCAAATTCTCCCTGTATCTTCACGAAAGGGATAGATTTTCTGCAACTTCCGATACGGCATGGTGAAGGCAAGTTTTACGCTCCCCCTGAAATCATCAAGCGGCTGATTGATCAACAGCAGGTGGTTTTGCAATATGCAACACCGGGTGGAGATCTTGCAAAAGGTCAATTCCCCCACAACCCTAATGGTTCACTGCACGACATCGCCGGTATATGTGATCCTACCGGGCGCATTTTCGGCCTGATGCCCCACCCTGAAGGATTTAATCACTGGACCAATCACCCAGGTTGGACCCGGAGGAAAGAATCTGAGAAACGCCGGGGAAAACAGATCAAGCACGAGACCACGGTTGGGATTGACATATTCAAAAACGCCGTTGATTACAGCATAAACAACTGAAACATTTTTTTCCTTCTTTTGTGAGTTTCAGACAGTATTTGTCATTAGCCGATTTTGAAGGGAAAAACGCAGGTTAGAGGTGAGAGGAGGAGATCGGTCAGGGAAGCCGGGTCCGGGCCAGGGGTTCACGGTCAAACGAATCAATATTGAGCTGCGTATGGTTGATACTCCTTCCCATAAAGAACGGCTCGACAGTTACAAATGAAGAAATACGAAGAGCGCAAGGCAACCAGCCGTAAACCCTGAACCCGGTAACCTGGGTAGCTACGATGGAAATAGGACAAAATATGAGGAAGAATATTCTTGTTGCACTGGTGATGGGGATAATTGTTTGGGGTCTCAGTGACACGAGAGGCTTTTCTCAAGGAGAAAAAACCAAGCTCGTCTGGAAGGGCTGCGGTATCTCCCGCAGGGCTTTTATGGTTGAATGCGCTCAAGCCTACGAGAAAAAGACAGGTGTGCATATTGAACTGATAGGTGGTGGTGCAACTCTTGGCATTCGTGCGACCTGTGCCGGTGATGCTGATATGGGTGGGACATCCAGACCCTGCCTGTCCGATCTTTTCCCCGAGCAGGAAAGCGGGGGATACCTCACCATAGTAGCCTGGGATGCAATTTGTTTTATCACCCATCCGGCGAATCCGGTCGATGGAATCACTACCAAGCAGGCAAGGGATATATTGACAGGCAAGATTACCAACTGGAAGCAAATAGGAGGACCAGACAGGCGTATTGTTCTGATTTACCGCATCCAGACAGAAAAAGAGAAATTCTCCGGCGTGGGTTATATGACAAGGGAATTTCTGTTTGGTGACCCTTCCGTCGACTTTGCTGAAAAAGCCTTATATTTCCGTGATACTGGATTGGTTGAGAGAAATGTCGAAAATATAGAATCGTCCTTTGCCGCAGATGGCGTCTCGAGTGCCCGAAAGCGGAGGGTAAAGATATTGGCTTTGGACGGCATAGCCTGTACGAAGGAAAATATCATAACCGGTAATTATCCTTTTTTCAGGCCACTTTATCTTATAACCAGGGGAAAACCAACAGGTGAGCTTAAAAAGTTTCTGGACTGGATACTAAGTGATGAGGCCCAAGCGATAATCAGTGCCCAGGGCACGGTCAACCTAAAAGAGGGGGAGGGCCTCAAGGAAAAGTTCAAGTTGTGGGAACATACAGATCTGATTTTGAATTATTGAGGGCTTCGTAAAAAGAGTCCATCTGTGGCGTTGCGTTTCATCCCTGCCCCGTTAAATTCTCGCTGTGCGAGACACCAAAGCCTGATTTACCAGAGTAAATCGTTGTGATGTTCCCTTTGTAGGGGCGATTCATGAATCGCCCCTACAATGCAAGATTAGCGCACCTTGCATCTGCAGCTTTCTCCTGCGCCGTCGATTCATGATTCTTATAAAGTCATCATGAAGATTGCAACTAAATATCTATTATTTGTACTGGTTCCGGTAGTAACCTCCGTTGCTGTCTTATCCGCCGGGCTATACATTCGCAGCTCCCGGGCTATCAACGAGGATGTAGATAGAAACCTGTCTTATACCGCAAGATATCTTCGAGATCTAATCAACAAAGAGATCGAAACAGTTAGCGGCGACCTCACTATCATTTTGACAAATAAATCATTAGAACAGTATTTCATGTACCTCGACATTAACGAAATGGATTACGTGGAAGACGCCAGGGCAACGTTGGAGGAAAACATTGAAAAGATTGCAATGGTCAAGCCACAATATGCAGCTTTGATGGTATTCAGATCTGATGGGAAAGGCCTGGTAAACATCACCGATAAAAGAGTTACCTACACGTATCCTGATCCCAGAAAGAGACGGTGGTTCAGATCCGCGCTTTGTCTGTCAAAAGGCGAATCCTATACATCCGGTGTATATATGTGTCCCGAACATAAGGTCCCGTCTTTATTTGTAAGCCAGCCTTATTTTTACCGGGGCAGGCTACGGGGCATAGGGAGCATCCATATACACGTGCAAGATTTTTTTGGAAAGCTTCTCAGTGATATAGAGGTGGGAAGACGAGGATATTCTTATCTTGTCGATAGCAAAGGGATTATCGTCGCCCACAAGTATCCGTCAAGAGTGGGAACAGACACAAGCAGTCTGGAATCTACAAGGGGCGCTCTGGCCGGGAATGAAGGCATATTGGTTGAGAGAGCTGAAACTGGAAATATCTCGATGAAGAAGTCTTATCTGCCATTGCATGAAGGCTTGGGTATAATTGTCGCTCAACCCCTCGACGAGGCTATGGCTATCAGCAACAGGGTGAAGCGGTATGTCGTAGGAATTTCGACGATAGTTACTATCTTTCTCTTATTGTTGATCTCCTGGGTCAGCAGAAAGATTGTCATTGGGCCTATCAGAGAGCTTTCGGATGCAACGAAGAAGATGTTCCCGGGAGATTTGACGGAGACGGTTAAAGGGGATGAAATTCAGCATCTGGCTGAAGTCTTCAAGCTTGCAGCCCGGTCAGTCAATGAACACATTTCAAGTTTGAGGCAAATCCAAGAGAGGTTGAAGGACCAACGGCAGCTTCTTCAAACGATTCTGGATGCTACGCCTGATCTTGTTTGTCTTCAAGACCGTGAATCTGTGTATCAAGCCGTCAACACGGCATTCTGTCAACAAATTTCCAGAGAAGGAAAAGATATTGTCGGCAAGACGGATTTCGATCTCTTTCCGGCAGATGTCGCCAGGCAAAACCGGGAGGAAAACCTGAAGGTCATCAATACCCGCAAACCCCTTGAAAGGGAGGATGAAATCCAGACTCCCAAAGGCAAGAAATGGTTCCACGTTGTTAGAGTCCCAGTTTCTGATGCCGAGGGAAATGTAGTCGCTGTTCTTTGCAGCGGGAGAGATATCACCCAGCTCAAACAGATTCAGGCAAGACTCATTCAGTCTCAGAAGATGGAATCTCTCGGACAGTTGGCTGCTTGTATCGCCCATGAAATCAACACCCCCCTCGGGATAATCCTGGGATATGCACAACTGTTGCTGGAGGAGGTGCCAGAGGGCGGAGATATGCATGAAGGTCTCGAAACTATAATAAAGCAAAGCAAGATATGCGGTAAAATTGTCTCTTCCCTTTTGACGTTTTCAAGAGAGACAGAAGCTACTTTGGTGCCAGTCGATATGAACCAGTGCATCGAAGAAGTAGTGCGTGTTCTGGAACATAGTTTCAAATTAGACAGGGTGACAATTGAAAGGGATTATGATTATAATTTGCCCGCTATTACGGGAGACAAAGACAAGTTTAAACAGGTTTTCGTCAACCTGCTCAACAATGCTCGTGATGCTATCGGCACTGATGGTACCATCAGCATCACAACCAGGCTTGATGAGGAAAATAGTGAGTTAGTGATTTCTGTAACCGATACCGGCCGCGGGATTCCACCAGAAAACATAGATCATGTCTTCGAGCCCTTTTTTACTACAAAAGCAGGCGGCGAAGGGACAGGCCTCGGGTTGATGGTGACTTATGGTATTATTCGGGAACATGGTGGAAGGATAGAAGTCCAGAGCCCGCCGGAGGCTGCAAGGAAAG
>QMMV01000104.1 GCA_003647435.1 Deltaproteobacteria bacterium
AAAAAACAGACATACGGAGCGGACAGGCCATCCGATTGGAGACTGGCTCACTGTCTGAGTTTGAGACGGTCTCCAATCGGATGGCCTGTCCGCAATAATATTTTCAAAAAGCTAAACTGATACCTGTAGAAAAACAGGCCACCTGGATCAATTTCCTCCAGACGGCCTGTCAGCACAGGGAATGCGTGAGCGAAAACACCCGTTCAGAAAAATCCGAATTTCTGACCGAAAAAAACAAAGTTGTCGGTCAGCCGCAGCTCTAAGCTTTCTCCCCGGCTGCCATGCGCTTGTACGTCTCGTATCTTTCTTTCATATCTTTTTCCGCCTGGTTGAAAAGCTTTTCCACGTTTTCCGGAAAGGTTCTTGTCAGGCTCGAATAACGTACCTCGCCCATAAGAAATTCCTTGAAATCAGCTTTCGGTTCCTTGGAATCAAGAATAAAGGGATTTTTGCCCTCTTTTTTGCGCCTGGGATCGTATCGATACAAGGTCCAGTAGCCGGCCTCTACGGCTCTCTTCTCTTCGTGTTGGCTCCGGCCCATGTTAAACCCGTGATTGATACACGGGGCATAGGCTATAATCACGGATGGCCCGCGATAGCTTTCAGCTTCAATCAACGCCTTCAGAAGCTGATTCTTATCGGCGCCCATGGCAACGGAGGCCACATACACATAACCGTAAACCATTGCCATTCTTCCCAGGTCTTTCTTACAGGTTGGTTTTCCGCTTGCGGTATATTTTGCTACAGCCCCCATCGGTGTTGCTTTTGAAGACTGACCACCGGTATTGGAATAGACTTCTGTATCCAAGACCAGTATGTTGATGTCATGGCCCTTGGCAATAACATGATCCAACCCACCATAACCGATGTCATAGGCCCACCCGTCACCGCCGATGGCCCAGATCGATTTTTTGACAAGGTAGTCGCTTCGATCAAGGATTTCCAGAAGCAAGGACTTGACGGGATCCTTCTTATTCGCCATCTCGGCCTCAGCAAGTTCCTCTATTTTTCGGCCGTATTCCTTCGATTTGTCCGCATCATCCATGTTGTCCAGCCACGACTGGAAGGCCTCTTTTAACTCTTTTGAGATCTCGGCATCCAAGGCTTGGCGAACGAGATCGACCAGTTTTTGTCTCCTCTGGCTGACACCCAACTCCATTCCGAAACCATATTCTGCATTATCCTCAAAAAGGGAGTTGGCCCAGGCAGGCCCATGCCCATCTGCATTGACTGTATACGGGCAGCTCGGTGCTGATCCACCGTAGATGGAGGAACAACCTGTGGCATTGGCGATCATCATGCGATCGCCGAACAACTGCGTGATCAGTTTAATGTATGGTGTCTCACCACAGCCAGGGCATGCCCCTGAGAACTCAAAGAGGGGCTGCCGAAACTGGCTCCCCTTAACCGTGGTGGGGGGCATCAGATCATCTAAGACAGGGAGTTCGGTGGAGAATTTATGATTGGGAACCTGTTTTTTTGTCTGTGTGGCCAGCGGCCGCATAACAAGGGCCTTTTTCTTGGCGGGGCAGATATCGGCACAGTTTCCACAGCCGGTGCAGTCAAGGGGGCTGACCTGCATCCGGAAGCGCAAGCCCTTCAATTCTTTTCCCTTTGCCTCAACCGTCACAAAGTCTTCAGGGGCGTTGTCCAGATCCTCTTTCCTTGCCAGGACCGGCCGAATGGCGGCGTGGGAACAGACAAAGGCGCATTGATTACACTGGATACAATTTTCAGGAATCCATTCGGGTACATTGATGGCAACGCCTCTTTTTTCATACTTGGTTGTGCCTGTTGGGAATATGCCGTCAGGGCTGAAAGCGCTCACGGGGAGCTTGTCCCCCTGTTGAGCGAGCATGGGCCTCATGACCTTCTTCACAAACTCTGGCTCATCCGCTTCCGCATAGGCTTCGTGGCCGGCAGTCGCCCACGATTCTGGAACCCTGATCTTTTTCAAAGCGCCTAACGCCTTGTCCACGGCATCTATATTCATCCGTACAACTTTTTCGCCCTTTTTCCCGTATGTCTTCTTGATGGCCTCCTTAATATATTTGACCGCATCTTGAGGCGGAATCACCTTGGCTATCTGGAAAAAAGCCGCCTGCATGATCATGTTTATGCGCCCGCCCAGCCCGACTTGGGCGGCTATCTTAACAGCGTCGATATTGTAAAAGTCTAATTTCTTCAGTGCAATTGTTCTCTTCATGTGGTCAGGGAGCTCTTCCGCCATTTCCTCCACGCTCCAGGGGGAGTTGAGCAAAAAGGATCCTCCCTCTCTGATCCCTTCCAGGATATTGTATTTTCTCACGAATGCAGGGTTATGACATGCAATAAAGTCAGATGTGGTCAGCAGGTAGGTCGACTGGATCTTTTGTGGCGAAAATCGGAGATGAGACATGGTGATCCCCCCCGACTTCTTTGCGTCATAGGCAAAATAGGCCTGGGCATACATGTCGGTGTTTTCCCCGATGATCTTGATGGCATTTTTATTTGCCCCGACCGTTCCATCGGCCCCGAGGCCCCAGAACTTGCATCGTACAGCCCCTTGGGGAGATGGATCGATTTCCTCGCCCAGCTCCAGCGAGGTGTGTGATACATCGTCTGTAATGCCAACCGTGAAGTGGTTCTTGGGAGCGGCTGCGCGGAGATTATCAAACACGGCCTTGACCATGGTCGGGGTAAAATCCTTGCTTCCAAGACCGTATCTTCCGCCTACAATAACCGGATGCTCTCCCCTTTCCTGAAACACCGTGCATACGTCCTGATAGAGGGGCTCACCAAGGCCCCCCGGTGTCTTTGTCCTGTCCAGAACTGCTATTCTCCTTGCTGTCGCCGGAAGCGCCATTAAGAAGTGCTCTCCGGAGAAAGGAAGGTATAGCCGAACCTTAATGAGTCCAACTCTTTCTCCTAATCCGTTAAGGTAATCGACAGTCTCTTCAATTACCTCACAGCTTGATGCCATGGACACAATAATTCTATCTGCTTCAGGGTCTCCGACATAATCGAAAAGATTGTACGGCCGGCCGACCAGGTCACTCACTTTTTGCATCTCCTCGGCGACAATACAGGGGACATCTTCATAGAAAGGATTGCTTCCCTCCCTGTTCTGGAAGAAGATATCGGGGTTTTGGGCAGTCCCCCTCAGTTGGGGATATTCAGGGTTCATGCAACGGCTCCTGAAGTCATCGATAGCCTCCCAGTCCACAAGCCTTGCCATATCATCATAATCAATAAACTCGATTTTTTGTATCTCATTCGATGTCCTGAATCCGTCAAAGAAGTGGACAAACGGAAGACTTGCTCGAATACTGGCAAGATGGGCCACTAAGGCCAGATCCATCACTTCCTGAACGGATGCCGAGGCAAGCAGGCAGAATCCAGTCTGCCTGACGGCGTTGATATCTGAATGATCTCCAAAAATAGAAAGGGCGTGGGTGGCAATGGCTCGGGCTGAGACATGAAACACGGCGGGCATGATTTCGCCTGATATCTTGTACATGTTAGGAATCATGAGGAGCAGCCCCTGGGATGCCGTGAAGGTGGTGGAGAGGGCCCCGGCAGAAAGCGCCCCGTGAACCGCGCCTGCAGCGCCTGCTTCGGACTGCATTTCCATCACTTTCAAGACCTGGCCGAAGATATTTTTCCGTCCATGGGCTGCCCACTGATCACAATACTCTCCCATACTGCTTGAAGGCGTAATTGGATAGATTGCCGCCACCTCACTCATGCCATAGGCCACGTGGGCTGCAGCTTCGTTTCCTTCCACCGTTTTTGTTATCGGGCTCATGTTCTATCTCCTTTCATCGCGCGATCCCATCAAACTGTCTTGTTATGGGAGCATTATAACTCTTAGCAGGAGTTCAATGTTTATTATTAAACTGTACAGCCACAAAAAGTCAACATTATAAAGAGGGAATCCCGGGTAACTACTTTAAACAAACGGGGTTATACTTTATCTAAAGATTGACAGGGCGCTCTTCGATGCCCCCCATTGGCCTTCCATTTATGTCATCAATGGCTGCACCAATGGCCTGTAACACCAGCAGCTTATCTTTGCCTCGGATTTTCAGGCTCTTGCGGTCCGCCAATTGTAAATAATAGAGTTTTTTCATCCTCCTTATCCCGCCCATGTAGCAGCAGATCTTCCATGAGGTATCGACGGCTAAAGAGGTGTTTTTGTAAACGGACAAAAAACCGTAGTGAACCCGGAGACCCCGGGGGCTGACGGTAACCGCACTGAACCCCCAGAAGGGGCCATTGAAAAACCATAAGGCTATCAGGCTCCAAATCAGTACGGCAACAACATGGCTCAGCTTCTGTTTCCAGATTGAACGGGCAAGAAGTATTACAAGAATAGCAACTATGATTCCCATAATTATATTTTGAACGATAACGGAACGGATGACAAATGTTTGCGCTTGCACGTTTTTCAGCCTCAGAAAACAGGGAAAAGTTCTTGCTCAGATATCACCCGCAGGAATGGGTGTCAAATCAAAAACCTTGGTATCTACGTTGGAAACTTTCCCCAAAAAGTCTTGACCGAAGCTGGGGTTTGTGCTAACAGGCCGAAACAATTTTGGTGAGATGAGTGGTTAAGTAGCAAAAAATGGCGCTCCCGGGCAGGTCTTACAGGGCTTACGCGGGAGACTCAACTCGGAACAAAAAGGGAGGAGGATCTTTCATGCGCACTCAAAAATCAGTACTGATTCTTGCTGCAATTTTTCTGATTACTTTTGCTGCTTCATATGCCTTTGCCGGTCACGGGGCGGTTCACAAACCGAAACACGAGGAATTTCCTGAAGGAGATACTGTAAATATCGCCGGTATTATATACAATCCTCATAAGGAGCCTGTAGGGGAGTGCCACGTCACTATATATCAAAATGGAAGAGAGGTGGACCATCTTGAGACGGCTCACAACGGGAAATATGTTTCTCGATTTAAGGTGAAAAAGGGGAGTGTGCCTGGTTCAACCTTTGTCATCCAGGCTAAAAAGACGAGCTTCGGGACGAAGCGGATTACCTTCAAGGGAACCGATTTTTCGCAGAAAGGGACCCACTTCTACATAAGCGAGGACATCACGATTCCGCGGGTACGTGATGCCGCTTTCTGGATATCAACAATCGTCTTCGTTGGGGCCTATGTTCTCATCGCCTTTGAGTTACTGCACCGTACCATCGCGGCCCTGCTGGGTGCTGCCATCATGATGTGTATTTCATACACCATCGGCACAATCAATCCCGCTTTCCGTATCTTTTCCTTTGAAACTGCCATTGCCTCTATCGACATGAACGTGATCTTTCTCCTGATGGGGATGATGATCATTGTAGGGATACTCAAGAATACAGGCGTGTTTCAATGGTCGGCCTACATGTCTTATAAATTAGCGAAGGGAAGGGTGTTTCTCCTTGCGGTTATTTTGATGACCTTTACAGCAGTTTCTTCAGCCTTCCTGGATAATGTTACCACCATGCTCCTTCTCACAGGGGTGGCTATCGAGATATGTCTTTCACTGAACCTGAACCCGCTTTACCTGCTCATCCCGCTTGTTCTGGCCTCGAATGTGGGAGGAACGGCCACTTTGATCGGCGACCCCCCCAATATCATGATAGGCTCTTACGCAGGCCTCACCTTCATGGACTTCGTAATTGCCCTTGCCCTAATCTGCCTGGTTGCCATGATTGCCATGTTTATCTATACCAAGTTGGTCTGGGGCAAGGACTATAGAAAGTCCCAGGAATCGGTGACAAATGTTGACAAATTTATAGCCGAACTGAAAGAGAAATATAAAATCTACGACAAGACGCTCCTTACATACGGAGGGATTGTCCTGGCCTTTGTCATCTTTCTTTTCCTTTCACACGGATACTGGCACATGGAGGTAAGCATTGCGGCACTCACCGGCGCCGCCATCCTTTTCACGATAGGAGTTGTCACCAAAAAAGTGGATATGCTCCATCTCATCGAAAAAGACATAGAGTGGCCAACGTTGATGTTCTTCATCTTCCTGTTCATCCTGGTTGGGGCCGTGGAGCAGGCCGGGCTTCTTGCCCTTATTGCCGACTGGATCCTTCATCTGTCAAAGGGAAGTTTTTTCATCTCCATGACCCTGATCCTGTGGGTTGCAGCCCTCATGTCGGCCTTTGTTGACAATATCCCGTTCACTGCCACCATGCTTCCGATCGTGGCTTATCTTTCAAAGGTTATCCCCGGCTCTGAAAACACCCTGTGGTGGGCACTGGCACTGGGAGCGTGTTTTGGCGGCAACGGTACTATCATCGGTGCATCGGCTAATGTTGTCACCATGGGTATTGCCGAATCGAAAGGCTACAGGATATCCTTTGGAGGGTTTATGAAAACGGCTTTTCCGTACATGATAATAAGCATCCTCATTTGCCAGGTATGGCTCATGGTCTTCAGGCCTGGTTAGAAAGGCGAGCATCAGGACGAAACTAAGAAGCCCTAACTGCTGAGCAGTTGGGGCTTTTCTTATCTCTCGTCCGAACTAACAGGAATCTCAGAGGCGAGCATTTTTCAAAGATTTCGCCATCCCGACTTTAGCGGCCACTGGTCAGCCTGCGGATCCGCTCTTCGACTGGTGGATGCGTGCTGAAAAGATTCATCATGCTCTTGCCTGAAAGCGGATTCGTGATAAACATGTGGGCCGTGGCCGGGTTGGCCCTCATCGGTATCCGCCGGGATGCTGAAGAGATTTTCTGGAGAGCGCTGGCAAGCCCATAGGGGCTGCCGGCAAAGGATGCACCTGCTGCATCGGCCGAATATTCCCGTGATCGGGATATTGCCATCTGGATAAGCATGGCTGCAACAGGGGCTATAATTGACATGGCCAGCAAACCGACTATGCCGCCTCCATCGTCATCATCCCTTCTGCCAAATCCGCCAAACAGGGCAGCCCATCTGGCCATGCTGGCAATTATCATAATCGCACCGGCTATGGTGGCAGCGATGGAGCCGATCAATATGTCTCTGTGTTTCACGTGGGCCAACTCGTGGCCCAGCACACCCTTAAGCTCGTTTTCGTCGAGGAG
>QMMV01000105.1 GCA_003647435.1 Deltaproteobacteria bacterium
AACATCTCAAAGCCGCTGGAAACCCTGCACCCTGCTGCTTCTGCTTTTTCTAAAAGCTTTGTTCTAATAGGGTTATATATAACATCTGCAACAGCTCCGTATCTACCCAAGACCTTCTCTGGCACCGGCATCTCATCTGCTGCGGGGTACATGCCCACGGGTGTCGTATTGACAAGACAGTCTCCGCCTCCCCTTTCAATCTCTGAAAGAGGGATAAAAGCACACTGAAATTCCTCCGCCAGTGCCTGCCCTTTTTTCGCGGACCTGTTGACGACAACGACCTTTCCTTCCTTACTTTTTATTGCATGCACAACGGCCCTTGCCGCGCCTCCGGCGCCAAGCACAACAAATTCGCGACCTTTTATTGGCAACAGGGTCTCAAGCCACGTCAGTGCGCCCACCCAGTCCGTATTTGTGCCCCGGACGATCTCATTCTCAAAAACTAATGTATTGACCGCCCCTATCATTTTGGCTGTAGCATCGGTTTCATCAAGAAGTGCAATAATTTGCCTCTTAAACGGATGAGTCTCACTGGCACCTTTTATCTTCAGCGCCTTCATGCCGACGAGCGCCCCGGAAAGGTCTTTTACTTCGAAAGGGAGATAAACAGCATCAAGACCGAGGAGCCTGAATGCGGCATTATGCATCACCGGACTCATGCTATGGGCTATAGGATTTCCAAGGATACCATAAATGGAAGTCCTGCCGCTCATGGGAAAAAATCTATCTATGCAAGGCGACTTGAGCTTGCTGCCGCCCGCATTGGCGGATTCCGCAGCTTGCAATCTTCTTGATATAGCAATCACCTTGGAAAATATTTCTTCGATTTCTTCAGCGGTGAGCGGGCCATTGTTGTGCTTCGCTAAATCCGAAAGCACAGCCTGCTCGCGACGGGGATCATATACATCCAGCTCGTTTTTAGCCTTGACCCTTCCAATCTGCAGAGAAAGTGATGCCCGATTGTTCAAGAGCTTCAGAATCTCATGATCGAGAGCATCGATCTCCCGCCTCAGAACTTTTATAGAATCTTTGCTCATTGCCTCAGTTCTTCAATAACATCGGTGATAACATCTACCCCTACAGCGTCTGTTACGAAAGGGGCCCCTATTTTCTTTACCAGTACATAGTGGAGCTTGCTGTCCATAACCTTTTTGTCACTGGCCAGAAAGCCGACAATCTTTTTTGTCTCAAGGTCTCCTGGAACCTGGGTCGGCAGACCGTATTGCTTGATCAAATTGAGGATTCTCTTGTAAGAAGCTTGATCCAGATAGTCAAGCTTGTGCGAAATTCCGGCGGCACCTACCATACCTATCGCAACACCTTCGCCGTGAGAAAGACGATAGTCGGATGCCGCTTCCAGGGCATGCCCGAGCGTATGGCCAAAGTTGAGGATTCGTCTCAAACCCTGCTCTCGTTCATCCATTTCCACGATCCCGGCTTTTATCTTGCAGGATCGCTTTACGATATTTTTCATCAAGGCAGGCTGCTGATCAACAATGGCATCGTGTTCCCGTTCCAGCAACTTGAACATCTCTTCATCGCTTATGATGCCATATTTGATGATTTCGGCCAAGCCGTTTTTAAAATCGGCATCGGAAAGGCTCTTCAAGAATGACAACTCGATAAATACGCCTTCTGGCTGATAGAATGTGCCGAGGAGATTTTTTCCTTCCGGCAAATCGACGCCCGTCTTGCCCCCCACGCTGCTGTCCACCTGTGCGACAAGGGTGGTAGGAATTTGTATATACGGGACTGAGCGCATGTAAATCGATGCGATGAATCCGGTCAGGTCTCCCACCACGCCCCCGCCCAGGGCAACAAGAAGTGACTTACGGCTGGCACCCAAATTGATCAACTGGCTGACCACATCAAGGACGGTGTTCATTGATTTTGACGCCTCTCCTGCAGCTATTTCAATAATATCGACCGGAAGATTGGCTCCATTGAGTTTTTCCCTGACCAGCTCTCCGTAAAGGGGATTCACGCCTGAGTCTGTAATAATGACATATCTGTCCGCATGGTTCCGAACCTTGACGACCAACCCCAGGCGATCGAGGATTTCCCGGCCGATGAAGATCTCGTAGGAATCGTTGCGGCCCTTATCCAGATTGACTTTAATGCGCTCCATTTTCTGTGTTTACTCCTTTCGTACTACACTGGCAATTTCTTCAATTTCATCCATTAGCCTGTAAAACTTCTCCGGCTTAAGCGACTGCGGTCCGTCCGACAGGGCATGCCGGGGATCCGGATGCACTTCGATCATGAGGCCGTCGGCTCCGGCCGCAACAGCCGCCTTTGCCATAGGCGGTACAAGCCTCCACTGGCCCACGGCGTGGCTGGGATCAACAATGACCGGCAGGTGCGTTTTTTCCTTTAAAACCGGTACCGCACTCAGATCCAGAGTGTTTCTCGTAGCAGTTTCAAAGCTGCGAATCCCGCGCTCGCACAGCATTACGCGATCATTGCCCGAGGCGAGGATGTATTCAGCAGACATCAGTAATTCCTCTATAGTGGTCATCATCCCTCTTTTTAACAGCACGGGTTTTTTCGAATGACCCACTCCCTTCAACAAAGCGAAATTTTGTGTGTTTCTCGCCCCCACCTGAAGCACATCGACGTAACTCTCGACAAGTTCCACGTCCGAGGCACTCATCACTTCGGTAACCACAGGCAGCCCTGTCTTCTCGCGTGCCCGTGCCAATATCTTTAAGCCTTCTTCACCTAACCCCTGAAAACTATACGGTGAAGTCCTCGGCTTAAAGGCCCCGCCCCTCAGCATGGAGGCACCTGCTTTTTTAACAACATAGGCAGACTCCATGAGCTGCTCTTCTGTTTCGACTGCGCACGGCCCAGCAATGACGACGAACTTAGGCCCGCCGACTGCAACATTACCGACATTAATGATGGTATCGCCCTCCCTGCTTTCCCGGCTTGCGAGTTTATATGGCTGAAGAATCGGCACCACCTTTTCGACCCCCGGCATCATCTCGGCGCTTTTTAAAAAGACTTTCCCACGCTCATCACCAACAGCGCCAATGATGGTTCTTTCCACGCCCTTCGAGAGGTGGGCCCGATACCCGACGGATTCTATCCACCTGGTCACGTCGTCGATTTCCTTTTGTTCCGCACCTTTTTTCATCACGATGATCATTTTTCAACCCCTCCATACAAGTTAGTTCGCTACGCTCCGATACTGGATCCTGGATCCTGGATATCTTTGGACTATCCGCCATCCGGCATCCAGCAACTGTATATTTCCGATTTCCGATTAAAATCCTTTTTCAACCGACAACCAACAATCATCCATCACCCGATGCTTGCCCTTCCGAATAAAAAGGGCCGCGGGGACCTTGCTCCCGCGACCCTTTTCCATCAAACAAAAAAGCCGCGGGCAGGCATTTCGGTCTGCCGGCGGCTTAAGGTTTTCTACGGATGGGCTATTCATTCCATGACCTCCTTACAAGCCCCGGACAGACCTGTCCGAAGTACCAATAGTAATAGCCAAAATAGAATAAGCCCTTTTCCGCGTGCTTTCTAAGCATTGAATTTTGATCCTTCATTGAAATAACACGGCGATTCTGCCATGCTAAAGATAAGATGTCAAGCAAAAAAATGATGATAAAAAATCGCTGCCACCAGGGTGTTGCCGAAATTCTTTCAGCGCTCATTTCTTCGAAGCAGAGGCCTTCTCATCAATGACGTTGAATACCCGAATCGGCTTGAACTTACCCCTGGCGTGAATCGGCTCGAGTTCGACAAGTTCGAAAAGGTCTCCTATGAACTTGCGGGTATCCTCGGAGATAAGAATCTGTTTTGCCTTGGCTGTTGAACAAAGCCTCGATGCAGTGTTCACCGCATCTCCGATTACCGAGTAACTCATCGTCCGGGTAGAGCCAATATAGCCGGCTACAACATTGCCTGTGTTGATCCCGATGCCAATCTGGATCTCTGATTTCCCGCTGGCGGTGCGCCTCTTGTTGAACTCGACCAGTGCAGATTGCATATCGAGAGCGGCACGAACGGCGCGGACAGGGTCATCCGCATGTGTGACCGGTGCACCCCAGATTACCATCATCTCGTCTCCTATGAACTTGTCCACAGTTCCCTCGTGGCGGAATACCTTGTCAACCATCACCTCGAAGTACTCGTTGAGCATCTGGAGCATTTCTGACGGCGGGGTTTTTTCACTCATGGCCGTGAAACCGCAGATATCGGCAAACAGGACTGTGGCCATGCGGCTTTCGCCTCCCTTTTCTACCTTCAATTCCCCCGATACCACCCTTTCAGCTAAGTCAGGCGAAAGTAGCTTCTGGAACCGGGCCCGAGTCGCCGCATCCTTCTGCATTTTTTCCGCCGCTTTTTTTCGCTCGTTCATGGTGAATTGAGTGTGGGCGCCATAAATCACAAAAAGGCATACGACTATTAAACGCGCCCAGATTTGATCGATATCAGGCCCGAGCAACTGCTGAAAAAAGTTGCTCTTATATGACAGAAAAATCGACAGTAACGACTCAAGAATCCAGTACACCGCGGCGAGCCCAAATCCAATCAGCACCATTTGATCGGTTATGCCCACGCGACTTTTACTCGCTTTCTTCATTTAAGCCCCCCCTGGTCGTTTAAGCTCACTTTCAAATGTTTCTCCCTTGTTTTTCTCAGTTCAGGTCTGTCACCAGAATTTGGCAACCTTGCGATATCTGATAGCTCAAATATTCTTATTTTTCAACAATATTTGTCACCCCGGGCTGATCCTGAATCTTGTAGCCGTTCACGGTTCACGGTTGTCCATAACATTCTCATGTACACGTCCAACAAGGAAGGTTTAGAGGTTCGCTTCAACGATTCAAAGGTGAAAAAAAACGTCAACCGTGAACGGTCACTGCATCTTTTTGCAAAACTGGCCAAAATCGTTTACACTGGCCTTTTACGAACCCACCAAAACCGATTGGTATAGAAATGTCTCGGAATTCCTATAACCTATTGACATCATAGATATTTATTAGCCCTATTGCAAACTCGCTCAGGGAATAATGGAATGATGGAACAGTCGAATGATGTACAAGAAAAAAGAGGTTCCGACGCAGAGCATCGGAACCAGGATAAAAAGAGGTTCCGACGCAGAGTATCGGAACCAGGATATAGAATGATTGAACAGTGGAATGATGTACAAGAAAAAAAGACCAGAATCCTCTTGAACCCAATCTTCCACCATTCCATTATTCCAATTGTGAGCGAAGCGAACTAAGTTCTAGGCACGGATAGAATGTGAGATCGTTACACCGGCTTTTGTAGGGTTTAGTCCTTGACAAGTTATGATATAATATAATATATTTGAATATATTTTAAATACATAGGCGGTTATCAATCAATGCTTATATTTTCTCACCGCAACCAGTGCAGATGCTTTTAGTACATATGCCATCCAAGCCCGGGAGATAGCTTTGGCAAATACCAGCGAGATTTCTTCCACTGAAAGACTTCTCGATCTGATTCGTGACAAGGGGGACAGAAAGCTTCAACCCTCAGCTGCTTCTCCACCCTCTTTCTTCTACCGCCGGCTCAAAGCACCCTTTTCAAAGGTACTTTCCTTCAGAAAGGCTGTTACCGTAGGGGTAGATATTGGTACCAGCGCTCTCAAGTTGGTAAAGGTCGGCGAAGGCTTTGACAAGACACAGAAACTGCTGGACTATCTGGAAGTGCCTTTTGAATCTGATATTTCCAGGGATAGTCCTCGATTCCCACATTTTCTGAACTCTGTACTTGCAGGCTTTTGTGGTACTTCAGGAAAGGTTGAGATCTGGAGCGCCATCTCTTCGATCAGGGTGGAAATGCGCTATCTCAGAATACCCAGGGTACCCAAAAAACAAATTCCCAATGCAGTTTATTGGACATACAAAAAAGAGGTTTCTTTTGACGAGAAGAAAGACGTCTTTGATTTTGAACTCTTGGGTGACGTCGTTGAAGATGGCACCCCAAAGACAGAAGTTATCTCTTACACCGCCCCGAGGCAGGAAATTGAACAACTAAAAAGGATCTTTTCCAAAAGCGGCTTTCCATTAACAGGCATAACAATTGTCCCGTTTGCAATCCAGAACCTATTGAGAACACAGTTGATTGAACCAGATGAAAAGAATATATGCAGTCTTTTCATAGGAAGCGATTGGTCCCGCATTGCCATCTTTTCGGACAGGAATCTTGTCTTGTCACGCGATATTAAGGCAGGCATGCAAAGCCTGATCGAGACAATAAGGGAAGCAATGGATGAAAAGCAGGCAGCCCTTTCCATGCAGTTGACGGATACAGACGGTAGCAAAGCCATCGAAACTTCTGGTAAAGAATCACCTATTACTACAGATCCGGCCCGGAAGATTTTCTTTGATTTCATCAAGGGTTCTTCTTCTTCCCCTGAAAAAGGGGGAGCTTTTGATTCCAAAGAAAAAGAGATATTCAAGCTGGTATGCCCGGCCTTAGAGAGGTTGGTCAGGCAGGTCGAGAGAACCATTGAGCATTATTCCTTAAAGTTTGGAAATGAGCGCGTCGGTAAACTTTACATTTCCGGCCAAATAAGCACACACAAAGGCATAGTAGAGCATATCGGCAATCAATTAGGGCTTCCTGTAGATACCATTGATCCCTTTGCCTCCGGATCATCTTTCCTGGGTGAAGTTTCACCCCCGCCATCAGCAGCAGCGAGGGAAGCGCTTGTGCCAGCAGCCGGTATGGCGCTGTCCAACAATTCACGCACCCCGAATTTTATCTTCACATACAAAGATAAAGAGAAACTTAAAACTGTTTCTCGCATTAATCGCACCCTATTTATGGTTTTCCTGGTTTGTATATCCCTGTGTATCGGAGTCGCTTTCTGGCAAAGCCATCTTGTTGACCGGAAAAAGGCACAACTAACCGCACTTCAGCAACAACTGGAAAAATACAGCCCTTATATTGATGAAGCCCGCATACTGCAACTGGTCGCCCGGACAAAACACAAGAGCGAGACTCTGAAGGCACTCGGCAAGAGATATGCTGGAATGGCAGTAATTAATGAAAT
>QMMV01000106.1 GCA_003647435.1 Deltaproteobacteria bacterium
GAGCATCTCTATGCCGATGACGATATGGTTGAGCAGTCGGCCTGCATCCGAATAATCAATATGGGTTTCATAAGAAAATTCGTAAATTTTCCCTATGTCATGGAGGATTCCTCCTGCAAGAAGCAAGTCCTTGTCAATTCCCTTGTAGTGACCGGCAACAGCCTGGATAAGAAGAGCAATAGAGAGCGTGTGCTCGAGGAGGCCTCCGAGGTAGGCATGATGCATTTTTTTGGCTGCAGGAGCTACCTTAAAGAAATTGACAAACTCCTTATCTTCAAAAAAGGCGGTCAGAAGCCGTGACAGATGTTTATTTTCTATGGTCTGGCCGATCTTGATCAATTGCTCCAGCATCTGGTCAACGTTTCGTTCGGTGGCCGGAAGAAAATCGCGCCTATCTGTTTCAGCCGGATCGACAGGCCGAACGTCACGCACAACAAGCTGCAGCGTCTCGTTGTACTCAGTGATGCTTCCCTTGACCCTAACGTAGTCTCCAGAGTTAAACGCTTTGCTTATGGCCTCTACATTGTCCCAGGCTACCGCCTTCATTTGCCCCGTCCGGTCCACAAGGCTGAGTGTGAGATAAGCCTCTCCGTCTTTTTTACGAGCCAGCCGTTTATCGCGGGCAATGAACACATCATCTACTGACTGACCTGCCTTGATTTTGCTGACAAATGTTTTTTTCAAACTTTTCTCCTCATTGTCCTGTTGATTCTTTTCCCTCCTGTTTCATGCTTCTTCCAATTTACCGGCCGTCCCCAATCTTGCAGCATTTCATTCAATTTGGCCTGCCATTCATCTTCTAACAGCCTCCTGGTAAATGATGACGCTTGAAGTAATGATGGAGGAGAGAGACAGTCTCCTATCTCAAGATAACCTTCGCTATCTGTTCTACAACCTCGAAATGTCTATCTCTTGTCAATAGGGTCCCCCCGATTTCCATGCAGCATGCTGCGACCCATACGTCATTTATCGGTATTTTAGTCCCCTTTTTTTGTAATGATAAAAATATAATGGCGTATTTTCTGGCAACATCTGCATCCACATCAATGATTCCTACCTTCAGGCGGTTGATGAACTGCAGTAATTTTTTCTCGTTGAATTTCTGCTGACTCCCTTTCATGAACCCGAAATTGAGTTCTCCCACAACTACGGCGGGTAAATACAGATATTCGCTATGGGTAGCCAAGAAATCTACTGTTTCAGGCACCCCCCTCAGCATAGTCGCAGTAGATATTCGTATCGAGTACAAGTTTCAATCCCAATCCCCATCATTGATCTGGTTGAAGATCTTGGTAGCTTTCCTGAGCTCTTCTGCTTCATCATGCGAAAGCCATCCTGCAAATTTCCGGATCATCTTTTCGCGGTCATTCACTAAACCCAATTTTTCGTCCACTGCCTCTAAAATATATGCCGATTTGGTCTTCCCCGCTCTCATGGCAGCTTTTTTGATTATCTTTTCTTTCTCCGGGGGTATTCTTAGGCTTAAAGGCACGGGTGCAATCCTCCTGGTATCGCATTTTTAATAATTGTATCTCGAGATGGTTATGCTCTCCATGGTAAAGATAAAAATAGTGGGCAACATCTGTATCAAGCATCTGCGCACAAGAGATATAAACGTATCAAATGAATAAATAAATGTCTCGGGATTTCTACAAGTTATTGAGCTTCCGTCGATTTTAGTCGAGTAGTTAAATAGTCAAGTTGTCGAGTCGTAACGTCCTTGAACCACTCGACCAATTGTGAGCGAAGCGAACTACGTTCGGCTGTGTTTAGATCAGTAACCTTGCTGGATTCCCGCCCCGCCTACGCGAGAATGACGAGAGGAATATCCCAGCCTTTGAGTTGTTTCATCGTCTTATAATCGGTCATGTCGCATTGCACCGGTGTGATAGAGATGTAATTTTCGCAGAGGGCGCCACCATCTGTCTCCAGCTCATGGTCAAATACCTGTTTCTCAACACCCTGCCAGTAATATACCTGGTTTCTTGGGTCAATCCTCTTGTGAAAAGTTTCCTGAAGGGGGGATATCCCCTGCCTCGTTATGCGGATGCCCACAATTTTCTCTTTCGGACAGGCAGGGATGTTGACATTCAGGAAAGTCCCCGACGGTAGGCCTTTATCCATGACACTGACAACCAATGTGGCAACGAAGTCTGCTATGAAGCTGTACTCATGATGTGGTGTGGGGCTTTGGGAAATGGCAACCGCCGGTATACCCATGAGCGCCGCTTCTTTGGCGGCTGATACGGTACCGGAATAGTTCAGATTAACTCCCACATTGAGTCCGTGGTTAATTCCTGAAATTACGATATCGGGCCGGCTTTTTAGAACTTCCGCAACAGCCAGCTTAACACAATCGGCGGGGGTTCCATTGATCGCATACCCCCATCCCCCGTTTGTTTGAATCCTGCTGACCCTCAGAGGCCTGACAAGAGTGATAGCATGGCCAATCCCGCTTTGTTCCTTGTCAGGGGCTATAACAAAAACCTCATGTTTCAACGAAAGGACCTTTTCCAGAGCCCAAAGCCCCTCAGCATGGATGCCATCGTCATTGGTAAGGAGGATCTTCATGGCAACTGTGAACCCTGAATCGTGCAACCTGGATAGTTAGCTGTCATTATTAGTATCAGTTCAGCCACCAGGGCACTAGATAGTAACACTTTAGCTCTTTTAAAAACAGACATATGGAACGGACAGGCCATCCGATTGGAGACCGTCTCAAACTCAGACAGTGAGCCAGTCTCCAATCGGATGGCCTATCCGCACTAATATTTTCAAAAATCTAAACTGATACGAAAGCTATAATTTTAAAATCCTTATATGAAAGGCAAGCATGCATCGCCCAAAAATTACAGATATTGCATTTTAGTGTAAAGGATAAAGAATTGTTTCGGAAGCTTAGCGTCTTTGTGACTTCGTGGCTGAATTATTACCTTTATTAATAGATGTGGCCTCAGATTGCAAGCTGCAAAAACATGGACCTTCTTGCCAGGCTCGGTATCACTCTCCTTATAATTAGTTCTTGACCTGAAATGACAAGCGCATATAAATATAACTAAAATGAAAAGTCGAGTTAGCAAACGACGGGTAGATGTCAAGGGAAAGGGAAAAGTCATGATATTGAAGCATGCCAGGGAGGTGCTTCAGATAGAGGCCGATGGTATCACGGGTGTGATAGACCGGCTGGATGAGAATTTTGTCAAGATGGTGAAGCTGGTTCATGCCTGTGAGGGCAGAGTCGTCCTGACAGGTATCGGAAAGTCGGGGATTGTGGCCCGTAAAATTGTAGCAACGTTGAACAGTACCGGGACTCGCTCTGTTTTTCTTCATCCTGTGGAAGCAATGCACGGTGATCTTGGCATCGTCAGTGCGGATGACATCGTCATTGCACTTTCCAACAGTGGAGAAACAGATGAGGTCAACATGCTTGTTCCCAGCATAAAAAATATCGGGTGTACCCTGATTGCGTTTACCGGGAGGGTAAATTCCAGCCTTGGACGCCAGAGTGACATCGTCATTGACGTTGGTGTCGACCGCGAGGCTTGCCCTCTTGGGCTCGCCCCCACCGCCAGCACAACCGCTCTTCTGGCTGTGGGTGACGCGCTTGCCGTTTCGCTCGTTTATGAGAAGAAATTCAGGGCAAGCGACTTCAAGAAGTTTCACCCTGGGGGGAGCCTGGGTCAGCGCCTTTCTGTGAAAGTGCGTGAGATTATGCTCACAGGCAAAAATATCCCGCTAGTCTCAAGAGGCGATACGATGCGTGATGCTATTAGAGAGATTAATCGCCTGCAGCTTGGGGCTACACTGGTTGTGGAAAAAGATAACATTCTTTCAGGTATCGTTACAGACGGGGACATTCGGCGATATCTTGCAACACGGGAGTCCATCTGTGATCGACCGGTAGAAGAGGTAATGACAAAAAGCCCTAAAACACTTGGGCCTGATAGCCTGGCCTCGCAGGCATTGAGTATAATGGAGAAAAACGAGATTACAATCTTGCCCATAGTGAACCCTGCCAAGAAGGTCCGAGGGATATTACACCTCCACGACATTTTAGGGAAAGGTGCCTTCAGATTCAATGGTATCTGATACGAACAAACTCCCCAAAGGCTTGATTTGCCCATTAGTCACCCCGTTGAAAATGGGAGACGTACTCGACGTGGCGGCCCTTGAGCGACTCATCGCGCATGTGGGCACAGCAGCCGACGCCATTCTCATTGGTGATGCCATCTGGGGGGAAGGTTTGGCTCTGAGTGCTGAGACGAGGCTAAAATTAACATGTGCCACCCTGGAAATTGCCCAGGGGAAATGGCCTATCTTTATTACAATTACATCGGATACACCAGAGGCTACGCGTGCTCTGCTTGCCAATAGTGAATCATTTCTTGAAAGGCTCGGTTACCCGGGAAGTGTCTTCTGGGTCGATTACCCCATTTATTACCACAGCAACCGGGGGCTTCCGCAATTCTATGCGGCGATGGCCCGGGATACACAGATACCCCTGATATTGGGAAACCATCCAGAGTTGACGCGGAAACCGAGCAGACGTATTAAGCATAAAAACATCCGGACCAGTGTCTTAAAGAAACTTTCCGAGATAGACAGGATACAAGGTTTGGTGTTTACCGGATCATTAAAACGATCAATCAACTATCATAAGGCGGTTCGTCGCCGCCCGGGCTTCGTCTTTTACGACGCCGATGAAGCAGCTTTCATAAGACAACCAAGCTCAGATGGGGTAGTAGCAGGGGGCTCAAACCTGCTTCCCGGGACGTGGCGTGAGATCGCCGAGTCTTGCCTGAACCGCTACGAGGTTCAGCAGCAGTATCCTGACCATGTGAGCCAGATATGGGAGAAAGGTGCGATGGTCCAGGAACTTTATAATCTGTATGCAGCAAACCCTGCTGCTGTTATGAAACGAATGCTTCATGTTGCCGGCCTGCTGCCAAATGCCCAAACTGCTTCATCCACGCCTCTTACCGACAAGAGTCAAAACGAAGCAATTGAGGCAATTTGCGGGAAATATAATTTGATATAATCGGTAACAATTGACCAACTGAGGTGAACTAATGAAAAACAAGGAACATATTGACACCGCTATTATGAGTCTCGGTCGTGCTAAGATCGACTCGCCCATGAAGGTACGGGCAGAAGGAAATACGGGCCTGCACTTTGTATCGGATAAGGATCGAGTGCTGGTAGATATTTGCGAAAATGATGTCATCAAGACTGTCAAAAATGGCGGCAGGCTGCTATCCTTTGAACGAGCAGGACCTCGGCGTAAGATTTTTTTTGATCCCAGTAAACTGCGTTGTGCCATCGTAAGTTGTGGGGGGTTGTGCCCGGGGATAAACGACATCATTCGTGCTGTTGTGCTTGCACTTTACTACAACTATGGTGTGCGGCAGGTTTATGGGATTCGCTACGGACTTGAAGGCTTCATCCCGTCGTATGGTCACGATATTGTGGACCTCACACCTAAATCTGTAGTCAACATCCATGAGAGAGGCGGCACCATCCTCGGTTCTTCGAGGGGCCCGCAGGACATCGAAAGCATCGTGGACGCCCTGGAAAGGATGAACATAGGAATCTTGTTTACCATTGGCGGCGACGGCACAATGGCGGCATCTGCGAAAATTGCAGACGAGGCCGAGAAAAGACGCTTGAAGATCGCCGTCATAGGTTTACCAAAAACCATTGACAACGATATTTATTTGATAGACCGTTCTTTCGGCTTTGACACGGCTGTAGAAGTAGCCGTTAATGTCATTCTCTCGGCCCATAATGAAGCCATCAGTGCCCCAAACGGAATAGGGCTGGTGAAATTGATGGGCCGCCGGTCAGGCTTTATCGCTACGTCGGCTACACTGGCAATGCCGGATGTAAACTTTTGCCTCATTCCTGAGTCCGACTTTGACCTTGAAGGGCCGGGGGGATTTCTTGAAGTCCTGAAAAAGAGATTAATACGACGAAAACATGCTGTGATCGTCGTGGCTGAGGGAGCGGGACAGAAATTCTTTGATACCAAAACTCAGGAGCGTGATGCCTCTGGGAACATCCGTTTACACGATATCGGCATCTATCTGAAAAATACCATTACTGCTTATTTCAAACAACAGAACATGCCAATCAACCTTAAATACATTGATCCCAGTTACACAATTCGAAGTGTGCCGGCCAATGCTAATGACCATATCCTGTGTGGCTTTTTGGCCCGGGGGGCAGTTCATGCCGGCATGGCTGGAAAGACAAAGATGCTTGTGGGCCTGTGCAATAACCGGGTTGTTCACATTCCCCTGGAGGCAACAATCGGAAAGAGAAAACAGGTCTATCTGTCCGGCACCAAGTGGATGAGTGTGCTGGAAACGACCGGCCAGCCAAGACTGAAGAGCAGTAGGGAGTAGGCAGTAGGCTGGGTGCTGGCTGCTGGATAGCTTGACGTGATCAACTATCCAGCATCCAGTATCCAGTATCCAGTATCCAGCATCCAGCATCCAGTATCCAGCATCCAGCATCCAGTATCGGAGCGAAGCGACGGATCACAACTGTCATCGATCAACAATCAAGAGTTATAAGTAGGAGGGACGCAATGAGAGGAAAGGTAAAAACAATCAGGCGGCGGTGACGTTCCTGGACTGAATCCATGTATAAAGACAATTGTTTGCCGGGCGGTTGACCAGGGGATACGTGTACTCGGCATAAGAAGAGGCTGGGCCGGACTTGTGAAATATAACATTGAAGATGAGCGCACCCACAATGTCAATGTCATATTTATGGACAAGGCAATGGTCCGGACGATTGACCGCTCAGGTGGTACCATTTTGCACACGTCCCGTACCAATGCTGCCGCAGTGAAAAAGAAGGAGTTGCCGGCTTTTCTGGAGACGAAGCCGGCTGCATCCACGGGCTTGCTCACTAAATCCCAGAAAACAGGGCCTCACGGCCTCAAACAGTTTGTGATTTGCCCACTGGTGTGGGCCGCCTGCTCCGTTAAATTTCCCGAAGGGAACCCTATTTAAC
>QMMV01000107.1 GCA_003647435.1 Deltaproteobacteria bacterium
ATGCAATGTTCCGGCCAAGATAGTTCATTAGCAATGCACTATCTCCGTACTGGAAAAAGACCGCGGCCAGGGAAAGGCGGTTTCGAAGCCGCGAAGACGTTCCGGGTTCCGGTCTATGACGGTCCGGGGCCGGAAAAGATATTGTGCCGGGACAGGTCGAAATCGGAGAGTACCATGTTTGTATGGAAATATATATAGATGATATGCATATCAGGTGATATGCAATCGTATACAAACGGATGATGAGATTTTCAGCTTTCGTTATTAGCTGGACAGAATTTCCTTCACTGGAGGTTGGAGATTTTTGAATAAGGATATTTGCTTAAATATTACGGGCAGAACTGTCAAGTCAGTGAATGGCATACGCCCCTTTCAACGAGAAGTTTTTAGTGCATTAGAGGATCAATATAGGCTAATTACTGTGGAAGCCCCGGTTGGGTCTGGAAAAAGTTATATAATTCGCAACGTTGTTGACACTTCTAATTTTTCTGACCGTCCAGTACTTCTGACTTATCCCACCAAAATATTGATGCAGGCTCAGGTTCGGGAACTGAAAAAACAATATCCTAAAATTAAACATTGGCCGAATGACCCCGAAGAATATGGCGAAGTTACTTTATTCGAATATTCTACTGATGCCCTTGTTCGTCATTTGAAGAAAAATCCGGAATTACAGCGTCTGGATCGTAGCGAAATAATTTCTAATACTTTACTCAGTCATCAATTTTGTTCCAGAAAGAATCTTATCGTAACAACTCCGGATGTGCTCCATTTAATAAAAAGGGGTATATATCGGCAAAGTAAACGGTTAGCTTCGTTATTGAATGGAACAATAGTATTTTTTGACGAATTTCACCTTTATACAAACCTGTATAATTTTGCGCCGCTTATAGAGTGGCTGTTAGACACATTGGGGGCAAAAGTTATTTTGCTCTCCGCAACACCGACAACAAGCGAGGAATTGCAAGACATTAAAAATCATTATTCAGTAAAAGATATTAGTTTTGACTCCTCTGTTGGCGGTGAAAAGGATGTGACATTTAATTATCCGCTAAAACTTACTGTGACGTCGTGCAATTATACTAAACGAAATAACCTGCTAAAAGTATTAAGTTATTACTTGCCAGATATCGATAAACCTTGCGCCATTATTTTCGATTCGGTGTTTCGATTGATGCACCTTAAGTCGTCCCTTATGAATCAATTTCCCGAGATTTCTTTTTATGAATATAGTGGGATGCAAAAAGAAAAAATAATATTTAACGATAATACAGTTGTGCTTGGGACCGCTTCCATAGAAGTCGGAATAGAAATGCCTATTAAAAGCCTGATAACCGAAGCAGCCTATTGGACTTCCGCAATTCAACGCATTGGCCGGGCTGGGCGGACTGAGTCAGGAGCGGTAATTTTGTTAACCAAAATGAACTTAGTCCCCTTTATACAAGACCGCTCCGTTCTTTCTCGCGACGAATTTGAAAAGGAGATACTCCAGTCCGCACTCAAGGACAGCATCGGCAGAATGGTTTCCGGCGAGATGTTTCGGGGCGATAGTTACCCTTTTCTTATTGTTGATACTGAATATAGAGAAGCATTTTCTTATACCGAGGCAGTCTTTTCCATGTATGATATTGATGATACTAATTATTGTGATGACTGGCAAACGATGACGCGGGGTGAAAAGCGTGAATATCTGGCAGACGATTGCAGGCTTACCAAGAACCAGATAGAAGACATTCTTATAAGAGATATGCTTGTCCCTTTCTGGGGGGTGGTTGCCGGTCGATTGAAAGAAAAATATGAAAAGGTCACTGTAAAGTCTACGGATGATGAATTGATTGTATGTAGTGGACCTTCAGGTACGGAAAAAACCTATTATTTCGAGCGAGGTCATTGATGGATTTGCCTGAGCCTGTCTTATCTTTCGAAGATATACGTAAACTCCTGCGGCTCCAATACCAGGAAATGTATTTGTCGAAAAGTGGAGGGTCGCCACTCTGGCTGCATTCTTTCACCGTGTGGGCCATAACCGCCAAACTCGCGGCACGGATTCCACGGTTTACCATAGAAGAAAGGCGGTTGTTGGAACTCGCCGCCCTGATCCACGATATAGGCAAAAGATCAACAAGAAATCAAGCAATTCTCAGACAGGAAAAAGGCGGCCCTGTTCTTCATACCGCGACGCCAGATGATATAGAGACAGAATTAAGGCCGTTGATGATAGATGGCGCTTTGGCTCTCTCGAAATCCGATATCAAGACAATCTGGGAATTTGTGCTTCACCATGGTCTTTCCGAAAAACAACTTAAGGCGGCAACTACGCCGGCGTTCGGCCTGTACAGCCAAGTCATAAGATGGGCGGACTGGCTTGCCTCAATGGCGGCTGAAGAACATTTGGATTTTGGTGTCTTGGAAAGAGTGAAAAACGGCACGCAAGGGGTTTTGGATTTTACCACAGTATCAGTAGGACGATTTCCTTCTCCTACTACCTATTTGATTATCGATAAGGCGGTTGAACTATATCGACAAAAAGGTTGGGAACCACTTTTGATATTGGATGACGCCGTTATTTTTGTGGGCCGTTGTGGATTGGCAATCCCTGAACATTCTCAATTGATAGAGCGAGCGGCTTCTTCCATGAGAGAGGAGACGCTTCGTGGGTATGATATCAAGATACAATACATGCGCTATGAAATATTATCGGGAGAAGCAAGGAAAGACCCGGCTGTCTTTTTAGGCGCTAATCGTGAGCACTATGAAGAAATACTGGGTGATATTGAGAAAGGTCCTGTACTTTTTTTCAGAACTTTGATGGATTTATATAAACATTCTGGACAGTTAACAAGCACAATTAGAAAAACAAAGCCCATAGTTGATATTCTAATCAAAGCTGGCGGAACCAAAACTATAACCGAGGCTAAGGAAGAATGGGCAAAACATTTGAGGATACCCGCCGTTGAGATAGGAGATGTTAAAGTAAATGAAATGGTTGCCGACATCTTTTTCTACTCACGAATCAATGACGTGTTGGAAAAGAAACTTGATAATTGCCTTATTTCCCTGAAACCTACGGAACTTTTTGATTTGCTTTTAAACTCGGCTGAAGAATGGTTTCCAGAACATGAGACCGATATTTCTCTGTTGGCCAATATCGTTGTCATGGAGGAACAAACCAATTTTGTAGGATTGGCCCGGAAATGTCTTGAACGATATAAAGAATACAAGGAAAAACGCCGTCCTAGCTACGCTCAGTGTGAACAATGCGGGGCTTATATAACAGTAGAAGCAAAGCCATCACTCAATTTCCCTGATTGTGTCGGATTCACTCAGATTAATCCTCGGACCAGATCTGATGCCCCTCGTTCAGTCTGCCCCTTATGTGTTTTTGACGCCATCAAACTCCGGGCTGCAGCAAGCGGGAAAAATGCAGTCATCTATGCCCGAATAACTTCCCCGATACCTGATTTATGGAAGCTGTATGAGGGGATTAAACGATGGACACAAAAATTGTCTTTAAATTTAATCAACATACAGCAGTTAAAACGATTAGATGAAACGCCGGAGTTCGCCGACTGGCCCCTGCCGCGCAGGTTTCCTATCCCTATCCTGAATAAAGAGGTCAAAAATGACAAATTAATCCCTCCTGTTGATACCGAGCGCGGTGTTCTAATCCCGCTGGATGTAATAAAGGCTGATAATCCCAAGGACTTGAAGGCCCGTTATCTTGCTCTCTATGCCTTGCTGAACGGTATGGGCTTTACAACCCATATAGGCAGGGAAGAGCAGACAGGATTGTTTGGAGAAGAGGTTTTTTCTCATTTCAAGGGAGATTGGAACACCCTCTACCATTCTGGCCTTTGTATCAATATCCTGGCAGCTGTTCTAAAGCGAAGCGGTAAGAAGGCAAACCCTTATACATTTGCGCGTAACATCATGGAAAACAGCCCGCCAACGATGTTTGCGGCACTGGAAGGCGGCAAGCTCAAAAAGGATTTATTTGTTCAGTTTTTTAGATACCTTTTAAAGAGTAAGAGCATAATAGTCCACAGCGGAAAAGGAGATTTTACTATGAAGGAGTTATTGGAGGATGCGGCCTTTTTTGCAAGGGAGGTCCCTATGTATTTTTGGACAGGGGATGATTACAAAAGTTGGCGAAATTCACATTCGAGATATGTGATCACGAAACCAGTTGACCGCGCTCTTAACGCTTTTCTGCAAGGGGTTGATTTTGACGAGGCCTTTGCGCAATTCCTGTCCTTACTCAAGATGGATATAGCAAAAGACAAGCAGGAAAGCAAAAAGGGAGCAAAAGTTGACCAGAATGACTTGGGAGAATTTGTTGAAAAATCAAGAATTATCCTGAAACGCTATGCTGACCTCAAGGAAGAAAATATTTCGCGGTTTATAAAGGCCAAAAATGCACTTCGTTCCGCTATTCATATAATCAAACGCTATGAAATTCTTCAGGAGGTAATCCATGAGACTGCTTGAACAACCTGAAATCCTTTCTACCGGATGCTATCTTCAATTACCTTTGAAATTGACCTTATTGGATGATGCCATCATCCGCAGTAATGAACCGGAAGAGGTCCTGACCTTTCGTTACAAAGAGTTGGGCAATCGTTTTATTATTCCCTGGCGCAAAATAAAGGGGAAATTACGGCGTCTGGTTCTGGAAAAACAGAGAGGTCTTAATATTGAACCGGAATGCGCGTTGAAAGATGATCTCTGCATGAAATGTCCATCTTGTTTTTTGTTCGGGGGCACTGGGGAAACCAGTAAAAGTAAGGTGTCTTATAATATTTTATCCAGAGTCTATGGGGAAACCTTTATATCTGAAACAGAAGCGGGAGACATTACGCCATATACCCAGAATGCCGTCCGTGAGCAGGATTTGAAAACAGGCCAAGCCCTCATGTCTATCCTTACAGTTCCCAAGGAGACGGTTTTTATAGGAGTAGTAACCCTGAAGGATCCGACTCCGGAAATGGCTGCAATTCTGGTGGACAATCTTAATCGTATGTCCCGTATCGGCGCACGCAGTGTTGAATGGGGCAGAATCAAAATGGAAATCGAAGGGGCTTATTTGTCGGATCGTGAGGTTCTTAGTGGTTATTTGAAGCTGAAAGGGGAAGGAAAAAGAATGAATGAATCACGGCCAACCCTGCAGAACATCGAAGGCCTTGAGCTGCCTGAAGTTGATGTGGCTTACAATACTCTGAATAACCAAGTGAAAGATCTAATTAAGAGCCTTGAAGGGATTGCTTCCAACAACAAAGAATAAAAGGAAGAATTCGGCAGAAATGAACCTGTTTGAATATAAGATTCAACTAATTGATCCCCTTTTTTATGCAAGAGAGGCAATTGGCGGGGCATATACGCCACCTTTTCTCCATGCCACGGCCTTGAATTATGCAGTAGCTTGGGCCATGGGGCTTAGCCGCCCGGATCAGGCATATCTGATTAGTGATGAAGGCGGCGGTAAAAACAGGCCGCGCTATGAACATTCGTGGATAGAGCCGGATTTTTACTTCACGCCGGCCAGGCTTGATGGAACGGTTAATTATTATACAGAGGTGGCCAAAGGAGACCGGGAGGCATTGATCCAGGTTTCATATGGAGGGGCAAAGCTTGATCTTGACTTTCTGTCTTTTGATCCGGCCTTGAAGGAAGCTCTCAAAAAAAATCCCACTGTAAAAAGAACCAACAAGGTAACGTTGAAGAGTCCAAGCGAGGTCCTCAAGGCATACCGCCTTTTCAGCCTGGCACCGGAGTCTGTTTTTTCGGGCTTTTTGTTTACTGCATATGAAAACACGAAGCAATTTCCCATTTTGATCCGCTTAGGGAGTTTCAGAGGATTAGCTGAATTACGTTTTAAAGGACCACTGAAAGTTAAGGGAATGGGTGGCGTTCAGTATTGCTGTCATGCGGTTGATCCTTTGGTCAGCCCTGCGATGCGTGGAATACCGGTGCCGATGCTACCTTATCCAGTGGTAGATCAACCTTACGTAAAAGTGACCTGGGAAATAAGACGATTCGGAAATCCTGCCTTTGTAGCTGTTCCTAAAGCAGGCGGCGATATGCAAAGAGCCGCTGGAAGGCCGCCAGACGAACAAAAGGACGAGACAAAGGAGATGAAGACTCCTCGGAAAGAGACAGTAATTATTTGATATTGCGATGAAGCGAGTCAATGAAATTCGAGTAGTACTTGAAACAGACCAAAAGGTTCTGGCTCATGGGAACAGCCTGCGCGGTTTTATTTCCAAACATTTTCCACAAAACCCGCTCCTCACTAATCATATGGAAGATGGCCGAACCATATATATTTTCCCGCGCGTCCAGTATCGGATATTAGAAAATAGAGCAATAATTATTGGTGTTGAGGAGGGGATAGATGTGGTTTCAGCACTGGCTGACCATTTTGATTATCTTGAACTGGGATCAAAAAAATATCCTATCTTGAAAAAAATCGTAACGAAACAGAAGGTGCCGGTGGGAATATCTCCTCGTATGATTTCATATCGTTTTCTTAAACCCTGGCTTGCATTGAACAAGAATAATTATTCCCGCTACAAGCTATTCGATAACTTTCATGATAAAAAACAATTGTTACGAAACATCCTGACAGCCAACCTTCTTTCTCTTGCCAAAGGTATAGAAGCAAATATCCTGGAAAACATTGTTGTGGATCGGCTTGAATTAAGACCTTAGCCAACAACCCTGAAGCGAGTCAGTATGCTTGGTTTTTATGGGAGTTTTTCCGTCAATTTCTTCATTCCGGAATTGTGGGGAATAGGCAAATCAGTTTCCAGGGGATTTGGCGTAGTTCGAACAATGCCACGAAAAAGGGCATCAAATCTTTCTACCTCATCGCCCTTTGAGGGAGTTCCGCAACAGGATAAGTATTTATGAACCTAATGAAAATAATTAATGTAAGCGGGATGAGACCCTGGTGCTGGCTGCAAAGAATGGCGCGCTTCATGTTTGTTTTCTGGTCAGGTGGCCTGC
>QMMV01000108.1 GCA_003647435.1 Deltaproteobacteria bacterium
CCCGCGCACCAAAGATAACATCGCCCGCCTCCTTCTTGAAAATGTGGATGATGACCTGCCCTCTGTACTCTCCCGCATTGAGCCTGAGCTGGAACGTCTCATCTCTGCCAAGATGGTAGCCAGGATAGGCGAGGAATATGAATTCCTGACAGGTGAGAAGCGGACATTTGAGGAGGAAGTAGGAACTGTTGAGGTTCAGTATAAACACCAAGACCGCGAAATTGGTCTCAAGCAACATTTTATCCACGAGGCTGGTAAGTCACACTGGCGTAACTGGCTGGGATTTGATTCAGTTCATTACAAAGGGATCGACTTTCAGTTCCTGCTTCAGATCGACGGGACTCTGGTACCGGGCCGAACTGGCGACATAAAGATAGTGCTGTTTACTCCCCTTGCAGCTCTCGGGACTGTGGACTTGGTAGAGCTTGAGAATCGCAGCCTGCGATTTGATGAGCAGAACACAGTTTTTTTTCTTTCAGGGCGGGTTGCTGGCTTTGATCGCGACCTGACTCGCTACCTGGCCATGAAGGAGGTTGTCGAGAACTGGAAGGGAGATCCTTACAAATCAGAAGAAGCACGCAAACTGGCCCAGGATCGTGAGACAAACGATCTCCCCAAGTTGTATCGTAAAGTTGTTGACGGTTTGAAGGCAGGTATTCGATCAGGTCACGTAATCTTTCAAGGTTCAAGCAGATCACTTGTTTTAAAGGCAGGACAAACACCCAGTGAAAGCCTACGGGCAGAGTTGGCCACTTACTGGCCTGTGCTTTACCCGAAATTTGACAAGGTCCCTGTTCGTATCGCCAACGAACAAAAGGCCATAATGGAGGTTCTGTCTGGATTATCTGCTCCCACCGGTGATGTCAATGCCCTGAAACTCTATGATAATGCCGGCAAAATCGATCTAAATGCGCCCCTTTTAGACGCTATACGAATCTTCCTAACCACAGAACAGAATGCCGGCCGCCGGGTACTGGGTGATCACCTCATTCGTCACTTCTCTTCACCGCCATACGGCTGGGACGGAAATGCCCTGCGAGTGGGGGTAGCAGCCTTGGTCCGCGCAGCGGCTGTAAAAGTTCTCATAGGCAAAAAGCCTTATACCAATCCCAAAGACAAGGAGCTTGTTGATGCTCTCCGTGTCAGTCGTAACTTCAACAGGGTAGAGCTGATATTGGAAGAAATTGATCTCGATCCGGATGTCCTAACGGAAACTCGAAACTTTATTATCAAGATAGCCAAAACTCGCAACATTGACGAAACACCGGCAGCCGTCAGTGAGGCGGCAGGGAATCTGGCAGATCGCATTTTAGCACAGGCAGATGCCTTGCACCTTTGGGTGGAAGGATCTGGCATGCCCCTGCCTTCTGATTTTACCGAAGGTGTGGAAGCGTGGCGCCGGGTACAGAGCCTTACAAATCCAGTTCACCGGGTAAAAGAGGTACACGCTGCCCGGGATCGTTTAACATGGGGCTACCAGGCTATAGAGGCCCATGCAAGATTTCAGGTAGAGAACGGTACACTTTTTACAGAAATGGGCAACCTATACGGCCAGCTTGAAGGAGTGGAGCACCACATAAGTCCAGACAGCCCTATCAGGCATTTCCTGGACGAATATCGCTCGGCAAAGGCCTCGGCATCATTTATTGACAAGGAAGTTTGGAAACGTTTGCAAAGCCTCAAATCCCAGGCTGTTCTTGAAATTACCCCCCTGCTTGACGCCTGGCGGGGAGAAGCCAGATCAATATTGCAGGAGGCTCTGAACCGCTTGGCGGATGATCTTGATTCAAACGAATTGGATCCTTCCCTAAAACCTGAATTAGCAGCCTCACTGGAGAGCTTTCAAAATCAACTGGACACGATTTCATTGCCTGTTCATGTTGCGGCCCTGCCTGAACGGGCTCGATCTCTTGTTCGAGACCTTGGCCAACGGATTGCTGAGGAAATTGCAAAAAAGGATTCTAGGCCGAGGCCAAAGCAGAAAGAGGTTCGCTCTATCCGTTTTAGCGATGTTTCAACGGTTACACGCGTAACTTCACGGGCAGATTGGGAATCTCTTCGAGTAAAACTGGAACAAAAGATCTTAAAACTCCTCGATGAAGGTTATGAAGTGGAGTTACGTTAATGGATCCAGCGCACAAGAAAATTCTTAAGGCTGTTAGTCTGGAGCTTCGCCATCTGCTGCAAGGATACTATGACAGAAACGGCCGATGGCATCCCGGCGACCTGGAACTGCGACTTGCTGCCATTGGCGTAAGGCGGGATAGGGAGCCGGTACCAAAAGATGAGTTACCACATCTATCTGAGGTTGACTGTGAGGCCCGCCGTGTCGTTGATGCTTATTTGAAGCTTCGCAAGGAGGCAGGGATTAACCTGGCCGATGCCGTGGACGAGTTTGTTCGAGAAACCGCATACACCTGGGCGAATCGCCTTTTGGCCCTGCGCTGCATGGAAGCGCGTGAATTGATCGATGAGATCATTTTACAGAAAGGCATTTACGGTGGTAGGTCCCTTGAGCACCACCGTCTGGCGCAACGGGAGCCAGAGCTGTGCACCGGAGATGATGACGGGCTTTTTGAAGCGCTAAACAGGGTATTCAGCAGGGAGGCTGAACATCTGCCTTTGCTCTTTGATCCCAGGGCCCCGGGAGTCGCCCTCAGGCCATCGGCTGCGGCATTGAAGCGCTGCATCGCCTTGCTTTCAGGCATAGAGGCCGTAAACGGACACGAACGAGCAACGAGCGAAGTATTCCACGCCCCTGATACCCTGGGCTGGGCCTATCAGTACTGGAACTCCGAGGAGAAGGACCGGGTCTTTGAAAAGGTTCGCACAAAAAAGGGAGCCAAAATTGAAGGCGCAGACATTATCCCTGCTACTCAGCTCTATACTGAACCTTACATGGTGAAATTTCTGGTCCAAAATTCTTTGGGGGCCATGTGGATGGGTATGCATCCTGAATCGAAACTCTATGAAAAGTGGGAATACTATGTTCGAGATGCAGACCGTGCCCCAGTTAGTAAGAAGCCTGTCAAAGAAATAACCTTCCTCGATCCAGCGTGCGGCTCAGGCCATTTTCTGCTTGAAGCCTTTGACCTCCTCTATGACATGTATGAGGAAGAAGGAAAGGTCACTAAATCTCACGAGATTTGCCGGTCTATCCTTGAAAACAATCTCTTTGGCATCGACATCGACGAACGGGCTGTTCAGATTGCTGAGGTGTCCCTATGGATGAAGGCGGCTGAAAAGGCCTTCGAATTCAAAGGGGTGCCCAAAAACCTTGTAGCCACAAATATTTGTCTCCCTAAGGGGAAGGATCATCTCAAAACCTTTCTTCACAAATATCCTGAGGATAAGCCGCTACAACCAGCATTAAAAGTGATATTTGAGTCGCTGGAGCATGTGGATGAACTTGGCTCTTTGCTCCAGATCGAGGAGCCAGTCGAGAAAGAACTAAGGCATCTCAAAGAAGTCTATGAAGCCCGAATGCAGCCGGGAGTGCAGGAAAATTTCCTTAGACCAACTATGGTTCAGAGCAGACTGCCACTCAGTGTGGAGTCCTATGAGGGGTGGAAGGAGCGCACATTAGCTCGTCTACGAGATCACTTTGCAGAAGAAGGTAAGGCAGCCGATCTAGGATTGGCATTTTTCGGTCAGTCAGCTCGTAAGGGAATTTCATTTTTTGAGCTACTATCGAGACGGTATGATATCGTGGCTGCCAATCCTCCGTATATGGGCTCCAAGAACATGGGGCCGACGTTGAAAAAATATGTCGAAGGTCAATACAAACCGGGCAAGAGAGATCTGTACGCTGCCTTTATCCTGCGCAACCTCAGGCTTGCTGATGATGGCGGACGAGTGGCAATGGTCACCCAGCAATCGTGGATGTTTCTACGCTCGTTTGCAGAACTGCGGCAGATTGATGAGGATAAGCTCTGCAAGCTCGGTACCCATGCCTTCAAAGGGTTGTTACGCGATACGACGATTGAGACATTGGCGCACCTTGGTCCGGGGGCATTTGCCGAGATAAGCGGCGAAGTGGTGAACTGTGTCCTCTTTATCTTTGCGAAATTGGAACCCAATCGAGATCACCGGTTAACAGCCTTCAGGTTGATCGGAGCAAACAGCTCGGAAGAAAAAAACGCCCTTTTACAAGAGGCACTTCAGGGAAATGGCAGTTCCGTTGTGTTTATGCCCCTACAGCGACTGTTCCTTAAGATCCCGCGAGGCCCGCTGTGTTATTGGGTACCAAGCCAAATCTTAAGTATGTTGGTCAATATGAGAAAATATTCGGATATCGGAGTAGTGCCAAAGGGATTGACTACAGGTGACAATAATCGATTCTTGAGGTATTTTTGGGAAACCTCACGAACTGGAGAACGATGGTTTCCGTACGTCAAAGCAGGTACACCTGCAAAATGGTGGGGGCTTAATTACTATTGTGTGGACTGGGAAGATAGCGGTATTCGAATCAAGAGTTTTTTTTCAGCAGATGGTAAATTGCGATCCCGACCCCAGAATGTTAAATACTACTTTAGACAAGGTCATACATATTCCGAAATGGCCGGAGGCGCTATGGGATGTAGGGTTCTACCAAGAGACACCATATTTGATGCCCGAAGCCCAGGGCTTTTTGTTCAAAAAGATTCGCCTGAGATAACAATCTGTCTCCTGAATTCAAGAGTTAGCAGCTATGTTTTAAGGACCATTAGTCCAACTCTTCTTTTTGATCAAGCATATATTCCCAATGTACCTTCCCCGGCTGTCCGAAGTCAACTGATACGCAGGAAGTTCATTGAGCTCTACAGTTTGTTGACATCTCTAAAATCTCGCATCTGTACATTAGACATGAAAGAGAGGGACTTCTTCCCTGGCTGTGGTTCTGGTTCGCATACCGATTTGCGCAACCACCAAACATTTGCTGTTACTACATTCCTTCATACGCTAGAAGCGATGGCTGAACAGTTGGCCTTTAATGCGTTCGCAATCAATGAAGAGACTGCCGCAGCTATCCTAAGCGAAATTGATCCACCCGCCGGCTGGTACCCGCTCATATTTGGCTATGATGAGGTGGCCGGACTGGAGATTAGCGGTTTAGGGTTGGAAGCAAAAGTTGAGCGACAAATTAAAGAGCTTCTACCCGAAGCTACTGAGTTTGTTGACCGGCATTCCCTCAGTGAGCAGGAGCTATCCGACATCAAAGCCCGCTTGCGTTTCCTGTACGAAGCCGGACCTGGGGCCAAGGAGAACCTTGAAGAGAACGACTGGAACCCCGTTGCTGATAATAAGGAAGAGGCGGCTGTCGGCGCTTACATCCCTATCCCACCTGAAACATTCCTGGAGGAGCTTTCCCAAGAAGTCCAGGTTCACCCCATCTCAGTTTATTGGCTTCTCAAGGAAGGTATTGAAAAGGAGGGGTGGCGTTGCTTACCCGAGGAGCGGCGGATCCTTGCTGATCGCCTTACAGTTATTATTCTCCGGTTGCTTGGTCACCGCTGGCCGAAACAGATTGAAGCCGGTGAGCGGGTACCAGATTGGGCAGACCAAGACGGAATTATACCCCTCACCGAAGGGGTGGGCGAACCGACATTGAATGATCGAGTGCATCTGCGCATCGCGGAAGAATTTAATACCGACGTTGCTGCTTTCGAACGTGAATTCGAAGAGGTGATGGGCAAGACCCTGAAATCATGGCTCGATATCGAATTCTTCAAGCACCACATCAAGCAGTTCAAGAAACGGCCTATTGCCTGGCAGCTACAAAGTGGTCGCTTCACGACGAAGCTCACGCCGGCTTTCGCCTGCTTTGTCTATTACCACAAGCTTGATCCTGATACTTTGCCTAAAATCCGTTCTCAGTACACAGGTCCTTTACGTCAAAGACTGGAAACCGAGCTGCGGGGAATTAAGGGAATACCAGCCGATTCTCGCAGCGCCCGGCAGGATAAGCGCCGCGTCGAGCTGGAACGGTTGATTGAAGAGCTCCAGAACTTTGATACAAAATTAAAAGAGGTGACCGAACATGGGTTCGGGCCTAATCATGTTATTCCCCAGCTCCGTCAATATGCCATTGATGACGCTATGCTTTGCCTCAAGGCGCGATGGTTAAAAAGGCTTAGCAGGGTTATTCAAAAAGGACCGCTTATGGAGTGGAAAACCTTGGCTGAAAAGACGGATCTGCATCAGGATCTGCCCAATTGGATTGCCGAGCCGATTGAGAACCTTGATCATTTGTGTTCAAGAGTCGGTCCCGCCGCGCCAAAAGCAAAAGACCTCAAAACTGATCCGGTCTCGAAAGATTTAGCAGCTATTATCTGTCCTCATGCAGATGAAATGATAATAAATTCCTTGAGATTGGCGTGCGAAAGCTGGTGGAAAAAGCTTGATGAGGCTGTTTTCTCTCCCTTGCGAAGTCGGATAAGGGAATTGCAAGAAAAGATCAAAAGCCTGAAGGAAGATATTGCTGAGATCGGTCCAAAATCTCCTGACTTACTTTTTAAGTTGGAAATACAGATTGCGGAGCTGAAGGGAAATACTAAGGCCTTAAGAAAAGAGCTCTATGATAAAACTCAAGTAGCAAAAAAAATCCGGGAAAAAATCGAGGGTTGGACTTGCCATGATGCTTCAACCTGGGAACCCTGGCTTTCTGCACAGCCTATGTATGATTTAATCTCCAGTCTCGACGGTCAACGCAAGCCCCCTGAGTCTGTCCAGGATTTCATAAGACAGGAGAGCTACTATGCTCCTGACATCAATGATGGAGTTCGGGTGAACATCGCGCCGATTCAGAAGGCAGGTCTCTTGGCCGCCGACGTACTCGCAAAGAAAGACGTGGACAAGGCCATTGCAGATCGTGCCGAATGGCGCGCCGATGAGCGTCGCTGGTGTCGGGAGGGAAAGCTGCCGCAACCGGGGTGGGGGCAATAACGGTCAAATTGGCATGTGTATAGGAATCACTATTCGGTAAACAGGTGAAAAACAATGAAGATACTTCGTTTGGATATC
>QMMV01000109.1 GCA_003647435.1 Deltaproteobacteria bacterium
ACCGAGGTTCTCAGGGCGGAGGTCGTGCCGGAAGAAACTGCCGCACAGTGGGACCGGGGCCTGTGGCCGCTGGTATCGAATCCGGTGCTGAACGAAGTTGCAAGGGCACACTGTGAGGATATGATCGAGCGCGGTTATTTTTCGCATATGACACCTGATGGCCTTACCCCTGAGGACCGGGTTATCAGTGCCGGCTATTTTGCTGAGATAGTCAGGGAAGAGATGGGGGCATTAGCTTTTAACAGTTTTCTGGATCCGGGCGAGGCTGCTAAGTTTTTAATGGACTCTTTGCTGAAGGATTCATTGACTCAGAGATTGTCCGTTGAAGAGTCTACTTTGCTCAATGAAAGGGTTGTGGAGGTTGGAATTGTCCTTTGCGCCGGGGGAACAGTAATAGAGGGCATTGGCAGTCTGCATGTGTATGTCCTGTGTATTGTGACTGCGCGGCCAACGACAGGATGGCATCCCGTACAATGTGGACATGTCTGTGCCGATGTAAACAGTGATGGCTGGTGCGAGCCTGACGAATGCCTGCCGGGTGTAAGCCTGAATATGCTCGATAAGGGGACGCTCGCCGTCAGTAATGCCCGGGGTGCATACTGTTTTGCAAGACCGGGGGGATGGTGGGTGTTAGAGGTTTTAGGAGAGCACTATCAACAGTCATGGCTACCGGATGTTGACTGGGTGGATGGCGGTGTTATAGGAAAAGACATTATCTTACCGAAAGTTGACTAAAAAATGTGCATTGAATTTTCCGGAATTGTCCTAAAAGGGCTTCAAGACCGGTTTAAGTATTGCCGTATCGGGGCTTTTGCCTTGGTTTTTCTGATATGCCTGGACGTTGCCATAGTCAATCATCACAACACTGCCCTGGCTGAAGAAAACAGTGTTCTGGTAAAAGGAGAAGGCTTTATAATCACGTCAGAGCATGTAAGACAAGTCAAAAATCTTCTTCCGCCAGGAGTTGAAATTACCCAGGAAGAACTCTTGCGTCTGACCCTTGAACAGCGATTGTTCGGTATGGAAGCAGTGCGGCTCGGGCTCGACAGGGATGAACAGACAGCGGCCAGGTTGCAGATCGCCCATGACAAGATACTGGCTGAAGCCTTTTGGAGGCATCATGTGGTACCGGAAACCGACATAAGCGATGACGTCCTGCTCTCGTATTACGAGGCCAATCAGGATAAATTCACGGTCCCGGCGCAGGTACACCTGTTATGGGTGGCATCTTCTGATCTCCAGACCCTGGAGGCAATTAACAAAGGCTTGAAAGCAGGTGTCGAATTCAATAAATTGGTCAGGGATGCACCGGTCCACAAGATTCCCCTGGTGAAAGGTCCCCCTTATAACACAGGATGGAAACGTCTGGACAAAATGCCAAAGCAGTTACGGGAGGCTGTTTCTGCAGTCCGAAAAGGTAGTGCTACCGACCCGGTTTCTTTCGGTGGGCTATATTACCTTTTCTATGTGGCGGATCGAAAGGACGAAGAAGTGCTCCGGTTTCCTGATGTGAAAAAGCGCATAAAAGAATACATGGTTGGTCAGAAAAGACGTGAGATCCGTGAGAATATCCTTAAAGAATTAAAGTTACGGTACCAAGTGGCCGATAAACTGTCCAATGCAGAGACGACAAAATGATGTCCAGGGTGTATATGCGCCTTTGGCTGGCCGCGGCGCTTCTTCTGGCCGGTACGATTCTTGCGGCGTGTTATTCCGGTATTTCATCCGAGCAGCGCCTGCGTGCACTCCCTGCCCAAATGACATGGGAAACGGAGAAAATGGTCCCCGAGGCATTGGAGACGGCAGTAATAAGCTATTGGGGCATGCGCATATCCGATGACTGGAGAGGCAGCTACAGGCTTGAGGCGCCTCACATCAGGTATCTTTATTCCGAGGAGGATTACAGAAATGTTCTCAGTGGCGGGCAGATCATCCGACAGGTGAGAGTCATGGACATATCTTCCTGTGGAAACAATTGCTACGAAGTGAAACTCGGGTTGCACTGGGGCGGCAGCCTGGCTGAATCGGGAGAAATCCCTTTACAGGAAAAGTGGATTCTGGTAGAAGGAAAATATTGGCACGTTTTAAAGACATTGCTGGACACTCTGAAAGAGGAACAAAGCAATTAAGGATTGGTTCGTCGATAGCGGTATCAGGGTGAGCGCCTTGTCAAGGGGCTACTGTTATGAAAGCAGGGCGGAAAGGCTATAACGGTGAACCCATGCCGCTGTCCAAGACCGGAAGATTTGGGAAAAGGAGGTGAAGGCCGTAAAAAAAGCATTATTTGTTGTTGCACAGACTAAGAATGGAAAAACCCAAAAAAAAAAGAACAAATAATTAGAGGAGGATTTTTGGTAATGAAAAAAGTAAAAACAGGTTTTTTGGCATTGTTGGCAGTAGCAGCTTTGCTCTTTGCCGGAGCAACCATGGTACAGGCTGCGGAAGATCCTGACGGCGTAGGAGATGTCCTGATCTACCCCTTGTACCTCGCTAATGGTACAGCTTTCACGGAATTTACCCTGGTCAACACAGCAAACGTCGCACAGTCAGTGCACATTCAGATCCGGTCCCAGGGCAACAGCCAGGATCAATTGGATTTCTGTATTGAGTTGACTGAAAACGATGTCTACAAGGCAAAAATATCCAGCGATGGTGCTGGCGGGGCTATATTGGAGACCCTGAACAACGTTGATTACACAGATTCTGCCGGTGACCCAATTCCAGGCTGGCATAAAGCTCCCGATACAGCCGGCTTGATAGAAGCTGATACGTCTGACTGCTCTTATAGTACGCAAAAAGGCTACATCGTGGCCTATGCCGTAGATGACTGCGACAGCTCTGATACGCTTGCCGACAATGCCACGATCATGGGCAATACCAGAATAATAGAGACAGCTACCAGCAAGATCATGGCCCTGAATGCCGTGGCAGTTGAAGGGAATGAGACTGCCCATCCCGACCCCTTTACAGATGCTCAGTCTAAACTCAATAAGGACGAGCTCTACATGATCTGGGAATTTGAAAAGGCCGCTGCCGTATTGACCGTACCCACAATCGGGACTGCAAATGCAACCAATGATGAGCTGTGTGATAGCCTCGTTGGTCCCGACGAAGACGGGGTTTTGAGTAACGATCTCTGTGGCTGCGGATTTGCCAAACTGACTAATGACTTCGAGACGATGTATGATCTGGATGAGAATCCGTTTTCTAAGCTGTCCCCGCATTACTATCCGGCCAACGAGGTCTCCATCGTGAATTTCACAAATGCAGGAACGAATACCGACTCCACCAATTTCTATATCAACGGTTCGGCAAAGTATTGGGGTCTTAACTTTACCGGTGATACCCTGGAAGAAGGCTGGACCCGCTGGGTGATCCCAACTCAGGACGAGGGGGGAAATAGTATGGCTGCTCTCCATAATGTAGTGTGCACATACTTCATCAGCACCAACAACTCTCTGGCCTGGATGCCTTGCCAGTACCTGGAGGGCACACCATAAAATGAAATAGACGAGAGGTCTGACCCTTAAAAGGGAAAGAAGACTCACCAAACCGCTCTGCAGCGTGATTAAGCTGCAGAGCGGTTTTTTTGTTTCCGGGGTATTAGCCTTTCCTCTTCCCTTTCTTCATTTCTGCCTGAGGATTTTTTGCACCGCCCTTCCGAACCATGTGCGGAGCGAACGTTTCCGTCTTCCATGACCGGCCGGCTGCCCGGATAGTGCCTGATCCATGGTGTCAAAATATGGCAGGAGAAGGCGCAGCATTAAAGCAGACAAATCTGCGCATCCGCCCTCCCTGAATAAATTCTCATATTGATAAAAGGCCTCGGCGTAAGTGACTGTTGAGGGCAGGGTATAGGTCCTTAAGGCGTTCAGACCCAGGACCGAGGCCTCATAATTGTTCTGTTGGAGCTGGCCCTGATAGCAACGGAGGGCCTGCAGCTTGTTTTCAGACACGGAGCTTATGTCGATAAGGCGGTTGGCCTCGGCCTGCCGAGATATCTCATAGTGCCAGACCTGTCCTGGATAGCGGACCTTCTGGAGCGCCTGCCACACGAATCGGGCAGTTGCCCGGTGGTCTGGATGGAACTCCAAGGGAGAGGGAAAAAAGACCGTGCCGGGTGCAATGCTGCTAATCATGCCGGCGATTTTTCCAACAGCATCTGGATGACAGTGTAAATGGCGGTCCGGGAAATCCCAGAAATAGAGATTCCTTACACCTAATACCTTACAGGCTGCCCCGGCCTCTTCTCTGCGTTTTTGGACCTCTCCTCCCTGTGCCCCGTCCGTCAGGACCACCACGGTTGCTGAAATACCCTTGCGGGCTGCCAGGACCAGGGTCCCTCCCAGTCCGATGGTCTCGTCGTCTGCATGGGGGGCAAAGACGAGATAGTGCCCCGCGGGAAGCCGGGCGGCATGAAAAGGAATGAGGTCTTGCTCCTGCACCATGGCATCAAAAGAGATCGCTATCGCCCCACGTAAAATACATGCGTTTTCGGGCTTCCTGAGGCGATATGTCTGAAGTGAAGCGGATGATGACCATGATAAGATTATTTGGCTCCGGTGCGTGACGGAAACCCATGGTCTTGAGTTGCCGTATCCACCACAGAGGTTGAGGAGTAAACCAACTGCGAATGCCGGCAATTTCATGCCCTTGATTCCGAAGGTAGTCCAGCCATGCCCGGAGTGCCAGGGGCATGGCCCAGGGATCTTGAGGTGAGAACAGGGCGTCTCCGATATGCAACCGGCCGTTGCGATAAAGACCGGCCATCCAGCCGGCAATTCGTCTCCTGCGACGAATGACCCAGAAATCGTACTGAATATCCGGGTGCTCGCAATATCTCCATTGCAGATACTCGGCATTGCGGGCGACAAGCCATCCATAATGCGGAGCCACTGACTCGAAAAAGGCATCTGCCCATTCACCGGCAGATTTCACTTTATCCACATTGTATCCCCGGATCATGCGTTGCCAATAGCCGGGCAGAGGCAACTTGTCCAGCCCCTGTCTGTCTAAAATCCATTCCCCAACCTCCCAAACCGGTTCATATCGCAGAAAGAGTTTTCCAAACCTATGAATTTTACCAGTATTGAAGCCATAGAAAAAAGGAATCTTTCCCTTGCAGAAGGTGTCATAGAAGTGATAAGTGGTCCGGGCCAGGATGTTGGTACGCCCCCGGCCGATATCCCGGAAGGCAGGGTCGGTCATGGTATCGCCCACCTGATATATTATAGTGTCTTTCCCTTCCATCCGGAAAGGCACAGGATAACCGGCGTAGTGACCTGCCAGGTTATCATCGACCCAGGCCGTACTGATGAAAGGACCACCAAAGGGATCAGCAAGGAATTTCCAGTTCCAGTGGTTCGGGCTGCGCTCGTGATGAAACGCCTTTTGAAACAGTGCGAGAATGGCCTGTTCGTCTCCAGGCCGGCAGGGGCGAATATGAATTTCTGAATCAGACATAGTGGCTGGAAATTTCTAATTTCTAATTTCTAATTTCCATCCCCAATTTCCAGTGCCATATCTGTGGTTTTACCCAGAAACGGTCCGGATGGGAGATCCTGACATAGTGATCGCCCGGCCTAAGTATGCGCCAGGCCGACCGGGGCCATTCCGGCCTTTCCCCTTTGCCAAAATACCCTAAGCTCGGGACCATATTGATGTTCGGGCTCCACTCTAAAAGCCAATTGCGAGCGAGGGATTTCTCAATAGTGAACGCGGGAGGCTCGCTGAGCACACCCAGGGAGCGGAGCCGGACATATGCCTTTCCCACCGATTGAAAGGCAATATGCCTGCTCACGATCTGCAAAGGGTGCCTGCCGGAATGCTTGTTCTTGAAAATTTGATAGGATTCTTCCATCATTTTTTTCTTCCTGTCGTCACAATCCCGCCCGCATTGATTGTATTGATGGCCTGCCCTGGCAGAGGGCAGGATATAGAGTTGATACCCGCCCTTTTGCAGACGCAAGAAAAGGTCCGTGTCTTCATAATAGACGAAAAAATCAGGATCGAAAAGGCCGCCGACCTTTTCCAGGGCGCTTCTGCGGAGCAATACGTGGCCGCCGCACAGGCTTTTCTGCCGTACAGGCCTGACGCTTCTCCAGAGGCGTATGGCGTCGCGGCGCCACCAGAGGCTGTGCCACCAGGTATAACGGGATAGAGGGTGACATCGGGACAGCACGTTATCGCACCAGGGGCCAGGGGTTGGATTGGGAGGGATGAAAAAATGGGCCTCATCGTCCCAGAACACCCGGGGGCTGACTGCACCCACATCTGGATGGGCAAGCAGGAAGTTGAGAAGTTTCTCCAAAGCGTCCGGATAGAGATAGGCGTCCGGATTTAACAGAAGGACCCACTCCCCTGTGGTCTGGGCATAGGCCTGATTGCAGGCTTTGGCAAAACCAAGGTTCCTGTCATTGATGATCAGATGGCACGTGCCGGGCAGATGGGTCTTGAGCCACTCGTGTTCCTCGGGGTCCGGCGTGTTGTCCACCACCCAGATACTGCATTCGACGTCTTGCCCCGGAGGCAGGAGGGACTTGACGGCCCGCAGGGCCAAACGGCAGGAGTAATAGTTAACTATAATGGCTGAGATCATTGGGCCAGTATGTAAAAGCCGAGGGCCTCAAGGTCATCAGGGGCGACTTCAAATCCCAGATCACCAAGGTGCATGAAGCGGTCCTTCGCGGAGCCTACAAAGGGGCCGTGCTGTGTCTCTATCCTTATGACATGCCAGCCACAAGCAGTCAATAAGTCAATAATGCTCTTGCGGGTAAAGAATCTCAAATGACTGATACAGAGGAGTCCCGCGGGTATGTAATCCCAATGCCCGGCAAGGAGATCATCAATGATGGACCAGTGTCCCACATTGGGTACGGAAAGCAGGAGAAGCCCGGCCGGCCGAAGGTGCTTTTTGAGTATATGCAGCAGGGCATAGGGATCTTCAAGGTGTTCCAAGAGATCATTAC
>QMMV01000110.1 GCA_003647435.1 Deltaproteobacteria bacterium
ATGTAGACCTTTGCCCGCTTTTAGATTTCATTAGTCAGCCATTCGCCACAAAAAGAGCCGCCCAGCGCCACGACTGTGCTAGCCACGCCCGACTCAAAGGCAATCACGTGCTCAGCTCTCAAGGCCACCTGAACAGCTTCCTCAGAAGGGAGTGAAAATGCCTCGTCCATCGAGTTCGTATGAAGCGATTGGGTCCCGCCGAGGACGGCGGCAAGGGCCTGAAGGGCGACCCTGATCACATTGTTTTGGGGCTGCTGGGCGGTCAGAGCGCAGCCGGCAGTCTGAGTGTGAAAGCGGAGCATCAGGGATTTGGGTGAGGTGGCGCCGAATCTTTCCCTCATGATTCGTGCCCATAACCGCCGTGCCGCCCTGAACTTTGCAATCTCCTCAAAAAAGTCCATATGGGCATTGAAGAAAAAAGAAAGGCGTGGTGCAAAATCGTCCACCTTGAGGCCCGCCTTGATGGCAGCATCGACGTAAGCAATGCCGTTGGCCAGCGTGAAGGCCACTTCCTGCACAGCCGTGCATCCGGCCTCCCTGATGTGATACCCGCTGATGCTGATAGTATTCCATTTGGGAATGTGCTCCGAGCAGAAGGCAAAGATGTCTGTCATGATTCGCATGGAAGGGGCCGGAGGAAATATATAAGTGCCTCTGGCGGCATATTCCTTGAGGATATCGTTCTGGATAGTGCCCCTGAGTTTGTCAGGACTGACCCCTTGCTTGGCTGCTGTTTCGATATACATGGCCAGCAGGATGGCAGCCGGGGCATTGATGGTCATGGAGGTGCTGACCCGGTCCAGCGGAATCCCGTCAAAGAGCGCCTCCATGTCGAGCAAAGAGTCAATCGCCACGCCCACCTTGCCAACCTCGCCCATAGATAGGGGATGATCTGAGTCGTAACCGATCTGGGTAGGCAGATCAAAGGCGACACTAAGCCCGGTTTGTCCCTGGTTTAGCAAGTACTTATAGCGCCTGTTTGACTCCTCGGCGCTCGCAAAACCGGCATACTGGCGCATTGTCCAGAATCGGCCGCGGTACATAGTGGGTTGTACTCCCCTGGTATAAGGATAGTCTCCCGGAAATCCAAGGTCTTTTTGATAATCTGATTCAGAGTTGGAAGGGGGCGTGTAGACTCTCTCCAATGGGATCTGAGAAAGAGTTTTAAAAGACTCCTTGCGTTCCGGCCTCCTGGAAATGACAGCCGCAATCTTTTTCCCCCAGGCATCCGCAGCCCGCTCGATATCTTTCAGTTTTTTTGCATCATACATGATGGTCTCCAGGTTTTGCCTAACACTTACAAAGGGAGATTGTCATGTTTTTTCCCCGGCATGCGGTCCCGCTTGTTTTTCAGGGATTCAAGCGCCTTGATAAGTTTGGGCCGGCTCTGTTCCGGGAAAATAATCTCGTCGATAAATCCCCTCGCAGCAGCCCGATAAGGACTGGCAAAGGTCTCGCGGTATTGCTCAATCAATTCGGCTTCCTTTTTTGCCGGGTCCTCGGCCTCAGCTATCTCTTTCTTCGATACTATTTTCACCGCCCCCTCGGGTCCCATTACCGCAATTTCGGCTGTCGGGTAAGCATAGTTAATATCCCCTGCCAGGTGCTTGCTGGACATAACAATATATGCCCCGCCATATGCCTTGCGAGTGATTATGGTGATCTTGGGAACCACCGCCTCCGAATAGGCATAGATGAGCTTGGCTCCATGTTTTATGATCCCCCCGAACTCCTGGGCCGTACCGGGAAGAAATCCCGGCACATCACAAAATGTAATCAGCGGAATATTGAAACAATCGCAGAACCGAACAAATCGAGCCCCCTTGATGGATGCATTGATATCCAAACACCCGGCAAAAAAGGAAGGCTGGTTTGCCACCACACCTACTGTCATGCCGTTTAAGCGGGCAAAACCAGTAATGATATTTGGGGCGTGTCTGACCTGTACTTCGAAGAAATAATGATTATCGACAACAGAGTTGATGATCTTGCGCATGTCGTACGGATGTCTGGGGTTTTCCGGCACAACATCCCTCAGTTGCATGTCAACCCTGTTTGGATCATCCGTCGGCTCAATTCGAGGAGGCTGTTCCCGCGAGTTTTGTGGCAGAAAGCTTAACAGCTCACGGATCATCGCGAGCACTGCTTGATCGTCTTTTCCGGAAAAGTGCGCGACCCCGCTTGTGGCACTGTGAGTTAACGCCCCCCCGAGTTTCTCCGGCGTGACCTCCTCATGCGTGACGGCCTTGATGACCTGCGGACCTGTTATGAACATATAACTGGTATTTTCGACCATGAAGATAAAATCCGTAAGCGCCGGGGAATAGACAGCCCCCCCTGCAGACGGCCCCATAATCGCTGAAATCTGAGGAATGACACCGCTTGAACGGACGTTTCGGAGAAATATGTTTCCGTATCCCGCCAGACTCGATACCCCTTCCTGGATGCGGGCACCTCCGGAGTCATTCAGGCCGATAACAGGGGCGCCGTTCCTTAGGGCGAGGTCCATCACCTTGCAAATCTTTTCACTTACAGCGTAACTCAGAGAACCACCCAGGACAGTAAAGTCCTGCGCAAATAGATAGACCAGGCGGCCGTTGATGCGGCCGTATCCTGTCACTACGCCGTCGCCCGGAAACCTCTTTTTGTCCATGCCAAAATCCGTGCACTGATGAAGGACAAACTTGTCGATCTCTTCGAAGCTGTCTTTATCTAAGAGGTGGTGGATCCGCTCCCTGGCGGTCAACTTTCCCTTCTTGTGCTGCGTATCAATCCGGGCCTGGCCGCCCCCTAACTCTGCCTCGGCATTCTTTTCGACCAACGTTTGAATCTTATCTTCGTTTGCCATAACACGCCTCCATCAGAACATTTGTATCAGTTTAGCTTTTTGAAAATATTATTGCGGATAGGCCATCCGATTGGAGACCGTCTCAAACTCGGACAGTGAGCCAGTCTCCAATCAGATGGCCTGTCCGCTCCGTATGTCTGTTTTTTAAAAGAGCTAAAGTGTTACGAACATTTAAGCTAAGCAATCACCATCATGACGTCATCGGTTGAAACATTATCCCCGACCTTGACGCGAATTTCTTTCACGCTCCCCTCTACTGGAGCGGGAATCTCGTTCTCCATCTTCATTGCTTCCATTTTGATGACCGGCGTGCCGACTTGCACGAGGTCTCCGACAGAAACCATAATCTCCAATATCATCCCCGGCATGGGGGCAACGACCTCGCCGCCCCCGGGAACTGTGGTACCGGGTGCCGCAGGGGATTCTGGAGCTAACGGCGCGGCTTCCCGGATCCGGGCAGGTGAAAACTCCGGTGTTGTGGCTGCTTCTGGAGTTGCTTGAAGCTCAATTTCATAGGGCCTGCCGTCCACTTTTACCAGACCCCGCCTGCCATCAAATTGCTCAATATCAACCTTATAAGCCTTACCGCCGACTGTCAGTTCATAACTTTTCATGTGGCTTGAGTCTCTCCAATGTTTGCACCCCATCAATATCCGGCAAAGTACAGGCTAAGTGCCGGGGAGCGCTGTATTCAGCACCTCCTGCATTGTGTCCACAAAGTGAAACTGAATGGCCCTGCGGACCTTCCTGGGGACATCTTCAAGGTCTTTCTTGTTCCAGCTTGGCATGATGACCCTCTTGATTCCAGCGCGGTGAGCAGCAAGCACTTTTTCCTCGATTCCGCCTACCGGAAGCACCTGGCCCCTTAGTGTGATCTCTCCGGTCATAGCCAGGTCACTGGGTACGGTCTTATTTGTGAGGAGCGAGGCCAGGGCAGTGAGCATTGTTACCCCCGCCGACGGGCCGTCCTTGGGGATTGCCCCGGCCGGTACGTGAATATGAATTTCCCGGTTTTGATAGAAGTCTTCTGGAATGCCAAGCTCCATAGCATGAGAGCGTATGAAACTCAGGGCGGCCGTGGCGGATTCCTTCATGACGTCTCCAAGCTGGCCAGTCAATGTCAGGCCTGGTTTTCCCTTCATCATGGTTGCTTCTACAAAGATGATATCCCCCCCTGTTTGGGTCCAGGCTAAACCAGCGGCGAGGCCGGGCATTGTTACACGCTCTGCTACCTCGGAGCGATACCTGACAGGTCCCAAGAATTTATGAAGGCTGTTTGCCCTGACAACCGTTGGTGCTTTGTGCCCTGCCGCTATCCGAGAGGCTACACCACGACAGATAGCAGCTATTTGTCGTTCCAGGTTTCGCAAGCCGGCTTCGCGAGTGTAGCCGGATATAATGCAACTGACGGCTCCCGGAGTGATGCTAAGTTGTTCCGGCTTCAGGCCGTTGGCTTCTAACTGACGGGGGATGAGATACCGCCGGGCGATCTTTACCTTTTCTTCTTGTGTGTACCCCAGAAGGTCCAGCGTCTCCATCCGGTCTCGAAGCGCAGGGGGCACAGTATCCAGGATATTGGCGGTAGTTATGAACATTACCTTCGAAAGGTCAAACGGGACATCAAGGTAATGATCGGAAAAAGCAAAGTTCTGCTCCGGATCGAGGACCTCGAGGAGAGCCGCTGACGGGTCACCACGGAAATCGGCCCCTATTTTGTCGATCTCATCTAACATAAAGACCGGGTTGTTGCTTCCGGCTCGCCTGATCATCTGAATGATCCGTCCCGGCAGGGCGCCAACATAGGTGCGGCGATGGCCTCTTACTTCCGCTTCGTCCCGAATCCCGCCGAGGGATACTCGAACAAATTTTCTGCCCAAGGCTCGGGCAATAGATTGTCCCAGCGAGGTCTTGCCTGTGCCGGGGGGGCCTACAAAGCAAAGTATAGGGCCCCTGGAATCCGGTTTTAGTTTGCGAACTGCTAAGTATTCTATGATGCGCTTCTTTACTTTTTTCAGATCATAATGGTCTTCATCAAGTACCTTGCGGGCCTCTTCGATGTCGAGTCTATCTTCGGTACTTTCGTTCCATGGAAGGGATGTCAACCAGTCCAGATAGGTGGTAGCCACCGTATATTCCGCTGAAGCCGGATGCATGCGCTTCAGGCGCCCCAGTTCCCGTTCCGCTTCTTTTTTTGCTTCCTCTGGGAGATTCTTTTCTGCAATCTTGGTTTGATATTCCTCGATTTCTACCTTGCTTTCGTCCTTTTCGCCAAGCTCTTCCTTTATAGTTTTCAGCTGCTGTCGCAAGTAAAATTCCCGTTGCGCTTTATCCATATCCTGCTTGACCTGGGACTGAATCTTCTGGCCCAGTTCAAGGACCTGAAGCTCCCTGTTGATCAACTTGGTCACTTTTGTCAGGCGCTCTTTTACGTCCTGCGTTTCAAGTATCTGCTGCTTTTCCTCTTTGCCTATGTTCAGGCTTGATGCAATAAGGTCTGCCAGCATGCCGCCATCATCAAGAGATGTAGCCAGCACCCCCAGTTCCCTGGGAAGGGAAGGAGAAAGCTGCAACACCTTCTGGAAGAGCCCCAGCAGGTTGCTCATCATGGCTTCCACTTCCATGTCCTTAACTCGCTTCTCAGGGATAAGCTCAATGCGGGCACGAAGATAGGGAGTTTCCGAAATAAACTCCTTTATCCTGAAGCGACTCATGCCCTGAACAAGAAGCTGAGTTCCTTTCTCATCAGGCCTGGACATTTTCAGGATTAAAGCTGCGGTTCCAACAGTGTAAATGTCATCGGGCTTGTGAGAGATCTTCAATTCTTTTTTCCTGGAGACCACAATTCCGATGAGACGGTCCTTAGCCATCGCCTCATCCACCAGTTTCTGGGATTCTTCACCATGGACTATAAGTGGAAGAACCATTCCCGGGAAGAGCGTTGCATCTACGACCGGCAATACTGGCAAGATTTCCGGGAACTTGTCGGTTTTGCCTGATTGTGCATTCGATTCTGTTTGAATTTCAGATGTCATAACTTCAGAACCACCCAGATTATATATTTCCCTGCTTGTGCCGTTCTATTTATCCTCAATCTGAATCCGGCGCACCTGGTTATTCAGGCGCTTTGCCATGGTAATCTTGAGCAGACCTCCAGTGTAAGAGGCCTTAGCCTTCCCGGGATCTATCGGCACGGGAAGGAGCAGAATTCTTTCAAACCTCCCATATGGGATTTCAGCAAGGTGGTATTTCATCCCTGGCACGTGGGGGATCTCGTGCCTCATCCCGCTGATTTTTACTGCATTTTCATCGATTTCCACCGACAGGTCTTCCTTTTCCACCCCGGAGACGTCTCCAACAACGATGACCTCTTCAGGCGTCTCGTATATGTCCATTTGTGGCCGCCAGATCTGTGCCGGCAGCACCACCAGAGGATTGGCCTGGCGGAACATGTCATCTATGGTTCTCTGTAACCTGGTGTGCATGTTGTGGATGTTTTTCCCAAAGCGTATCTTGATGTATTCCATCGACTACCCCTCTAAAATGTGCAAAAATCGTATCTGTTTAAATTTTTGAAAATATTATCGCGTACAGGCCATCCGATTGCAGACCGCCTCAAACTCGAGCATAACTGAGCGTAAAGAAAGAACAGTGCTTGGAGGTTGCAATAGCATGTATTCGTGATCGCTAAAGACGAGTTTACCTATATTACTGTTCTTTCTCAACGCTCACTAATGCTCTCAGACAGTGAATCGGTTTACAATCGGATGGCCTGTACACTCCTTATAGGTGTTTTTTCAAAGGGCTAAAGTGATACCAAAAATCCAATATACTTAAGTCAGATGCTAAAAGCCTAACTGTAACACTTTAATTGTTACGCCCAACTTAAGTCTCATCTCCAAACTCCTTTCGAAAATAATCTACAGTCTTTTGCAGACCCTCCTCAAGAGGGACCTGAATAGTGTAATTTAAGACTTGCTCTGACAGACTGATATCAGCCCAAGAGTGCCGGACATCGCCGGGTCTCGGCTCGGTGTAGTCAGCCTTTATATCAGAGCCCGTGATGCGCCTCAACAGACCAAGAAGCTGGTTTAAGGTA
>QMMV01000111.1 GCA_003647435.1 Deltaproteobacteria bacterium
ACCCCTGCTCCTCTTTTGAGATAGTCACCACCAAATATAGCATTAACAAGTGTACTTTTCCCGGACTTGATAGAACCTACCACCGCAATCCGGATCGTCTCCTCGCCCAGTTGCCTTTCAATCCGGGTTGTCGTTGACTTCCATCCCTCAAGTGAAGACAGGCCGGGGCACTCCATAGATAAAGCATTCTGAAGAACGAGGCGAATATCGCCGTTGATACTCAGTAATCTCTTTTTAATATCGCTATACGTTTCCACGGCCGTCTGTCAGCTCAGCAGTGATGATCCTGGAAAAACCTTCTGTGAGTGGTTTTTGGTAAACAAGATGGACTTCTTACGGAAGCGCCGGGAGTGTACAAACCAAAAAAAGGGGATGATGAAAGTGCATCATCCCTTTTGTTTTTGTACCCTTTATCGAGGAAATCTCTCACAGGTTGGTCCATTCTGCAAAGCATGGCACCAGACCAATGCTCTCTTAATCGAGCATAGAGGCAACGCTTAGTGTTCGTTCTGCAAGCATATGGGTATATCCACCCATTTCGTTGTCATACCAGCCATACACGACAGCGGTAGTAACTGGAATCTCAATGGTTCCGGTACCAAGGGAAGCCTCGATCTCCTTCGTATACCCCTCAATGGAACTTAGATCAAAAGAAACATTTCCGGCCCGCGTTTCAGTTTCCTTGCCTTCTATTATGGCTGTGGCCAGAGGATGGCCAACAATATCTGAAGACACATTCTGCTCATCAGAAAATAAGAGATACCCTCTTTTTTCTCTGGCAGCAGCATCTTTATAGATCTGATTAATAAGGTCGCGGGTTACAGGGTCTTTGGCGGGATCGCCCTGAATATTGAACACAACAATGGTTATCGAACCAGCTTTGGCGGGTATCCGCACGGATTCAGCCATAAAGCCAATTTTCTTTACTTCTGGAATAACCTGGGCAAGGGCTTTTGCAGCGCCGGTAGTCGTCAAAATAATGTTTTCGAAAACGCTCCTGTTGCGTCGCAGATCTGCATCGCCTGACTTTGGAGCCCGGTCGAGAACCACTTGAGAGCCTGTCACTGTGTGCACGGTGATCATCGAAATAGTCAAAATTTTTTGAAAGCCAAAATAATCTAAGATCGGCTTTACAATATGAGCTAAGCAGTTTGTCGTACAGGAAGCGTTTGAGATAATATTATGTTTACGCGGGTCGTAATCAGCTTCATTGATGCCCATCAGACTCGTCACGGCATCTTCAGGTAGGGGTGTGGTTTTATCTTTTATTTTGAAAGGGGCGGATACAATTACCTTCCGGGCGCCAGCAGCCAGGTGTCCGCGCACAGATCCACCGGGTGTGTCCGGAGAAAGGGTTGGATCACGGAATTTCCCGGTCGTATCGACCACTACTTTGACTCCGTGAGATTTCCATGGGATTTCCTTAGGGTTGCGGGTTTCACGCAGGATAATCACAGGCAGGCCGTTGATCGTCATTGAGCCTGATTTCTCGTCCAGATTCTCAATTACCCGCTTTGCCTTGTAACCATACAAATAATTGTGAATAGTTCCGTATGTCGAATCTTTTTCGATGAATGTTGCCACATCTTCAAGGCTGGTCCCCACCTTGCGGCCGATATTTACCACAATCTTAGAAAACTTTTTTCTTTCAACATGCTGCCAGACAGAAAGTTTGCCGATACGCCCAAGACCATTGATTCCAAGTGCTTGATCTTTCATTCTGAAGACCCTCCTTTTTGGATACAGATTTTAGGGTTGCAACAATTGTATAAATTTGGCCTTATACTACAAACGGGCTCACAAGAGCTTCAAGGACGGTTAAAGTAGACTTCCAACGGGTTTACATGGATTCCGATCTGATTGTGATGGAAGCGGGCATCTTTCAAAAAGCGAAATAGTTACCGGCAATTTGGTTTTTGAAATCATCTGCGTCTATTTTTTAAAAGAGCTGAAGTGTTACGCGCCTTGAAAAAAGCCCGGGTTTGACCTTAACGGGCCGTTGCCCAAATCCCTTTTCGCTTGGTCTAAAACATTTTTTGACAAATCTAAGGCTTGCTACAGGCGATGTCAAAACTCGCCCTCCGGGCTCAAACAGTTGACATCGCTGATCTTCCGCTTCGCCAAGATTTGTTAGCAAAAAACGATTTAATGACCGCTCAAAGGAATTTTTGTTTGGGCAACGGCCCGTTAACAGCCGAGCAAAAAGTTATTCTTATATTACAGCATGTTAAGGCCGACACCACTTAACTCAGTTTAGGGAGGCTTTTTCTGTTTGTCAAGCAGAATCGGCTGGACCCGTTTTTACCTTGATCTTTCAGCCTATTGCAGATATTTTGGCCCCGCCGGTCTTGTTGACTACATTAGGATTCGAATACAAAGAAAATGTTAGAGCTAACTCCTTATCTTGTATTGCCGGCACTTTCTTTCGTGATTTGCCTTTTCTTAACACCGGTTGTTCGATGGACAGCCAGGCGATTGAGATTGGTGGAGGAACCGCGAAAAGACCGCTGGCATAAAAAGCCGACGCCAATGCTTGGCGGTATTGCAATTTACTGCGCTGCCGCCCTGCCTTTGTTGTGGTTTGCTGACCTTGGATCAATCGCAAAACATCTGCATCTGCATTCTCCCGGGCCGGTCATTTTCTCCCCGACGGCTGTAGCCTGGCTCGGCATGACCTGCCTGTTTTTGCTTGGTTTATTTGACGATCTTACCTGTGTCGCACCACAGAACAAGTTGATCATCGAGATCATTGTAGCATCACTCGTGGCATTTCTTGGCTATCGCCTCCAGTGGGTTTCATCGCTGACAGTTGATACCATGCTTACCATCGTCTGGATCGTAGGCATAACCAATGCCACTAATATGTTGGACAACATGGACGGGTTGTGTACAGGGATCAGCCTGATTGCTGCTGTTTTTTTCTCGTTGATTCTTTATACTACTGCATCTGCCGAGATGCTAAAAATCGCACTTTTACTGGCAGGGGCCCTTGGCGCCTTTTTGATATACAACTTCTATCCCGCCTCTATCTTCATGGGAGATTCTGGTAGCCTCCCTCTCGGATTTGCCCTTGCGATCCTGTGCTTGCACCCCATCAGTAGATCTGTAGATTTCAGTATTTCCCTTTATGCAGTTCCAATCCTTGTGCTCCTTGTTCCTATCTTTGACACTGCTCTGGTTACATCGATCCGTCTGTTGAGTGGACGAAAACCGTCTATCGGGGGGAAAGACCATACTTCGCACCGCCTGGTACTTATGGGATTAAGTGAGAGGAGGTCAGTATTCTGGCTCTATGCAATCGGTTCCCTGTCTGGACTTGCGGCTATTTTCGTTCAGCAACACGACGACCTTGCTGCGCCTGCGGTCATCATTCCACTTTTTGTGTCTGTAACCCTCATGGGTGTTTATCTTGCTCAGATCAAAGTCTATCCAGAAAAAGACCTCTGTCTGTTACGCAGCAGCCGTTTTACTCCATTGCTCAAGCAGGTTGCGTACAAACGCCAGTTATTCCACGTGACATTCGACCTCGTCCTCGTCTCTTTTTCCTATTACCTGTCCTACAGGCTCCGTTTCGGTTTCACAGGCCAGTTCGGCACCTATTTCCAGACTTTTTTGTCATCCCTGCCAGCCATAATCATATGCAAATTAGCCGCGTTTTACTCAACAGGCATATACAAGGGAATGTGGCGCTACATCGCATTGAGCGATGTTTTTGTGTATCTCAAGGCAACGCTTTTGGGCACGCTCCTCTCCCTGGCAGCCGTAACGTATGTTTATCGCTTCTCTTCTTTTTCAAAAGGTGTATTTATCATTGACTGGTTTCTGACAACTGCTTTTTTGGTTGGCTTTCGCCTTTCCTTCAGGTTTTTCAGGGAAGTTATGAAACGTAAGACTGCTGAAGGAGAGAATGTTCTCATATATGGTGCCGGCCAGGGTGGCCAGCTGGTGTTAAGAGAGATATTGGACAACAGGCACTTGTTTCTAAGGCCGGTAGGGTTCATTGATGATGATACGATGAAAGTGGGAAAGCGTCTCCTCGGTTATCCGATAATGGGAACTGGAACAGAGCTTGAGCAGGTCCTGAAAAAGCATGCAATATCCGGGGTAATTATCTCGTGCCGTCGCATGAATGAGGTAAATGAGAAAAAACTTGTGGAAACCTGCAGCAGGGAGGGAATTTTTCTGAAGCGTTTCGTTATCGGCTTAGAGGACGTCCATCTTTTGAAAAAGGTAGTCAGAGAAAAGGAAGCGTGAGAATTTAGATAACTGTTCACGGGTTCAGGGTGATAACCTTTGAACATGAAATGGTGAACCTTTCTTCAGGATTCAGAGATTGAGTGAAGAGAAAGGCAGGATCCCTGATATGATGGTGCTCGGGATAGAGACATCCTGCGACGAAACGGCTGCTGCTGTGGTATCTTCCGGCAGGCACATATTATCAAATGTGGTTTGGTCCCAGATAGCGATTCACCACCCTTATGGTGGTGTGGTACCGGAACTTGCCTCTCGAAAACACGTGGAAAAGATCGTTCCTGTGGTTGAAAAAGCTCTTTCCCGCGCCGGCAAAGAGCCGACCGACTTAGATGGCGTTGCTGTCACATGCGGTCCCGGTTTAATAGGAGCGCTTCTGGTTGGGGTATCTTTTGCCAAGGCCTTTGCCTATTCCTGCCAGTTACCCCTTGTAGGCGTAAACCACCTCGAGGGCCACCTTGCTGCTGTTTATCTGGCACCTGAGCCCCCGCCTTTTCCGTTTGTCGCCCTGCTTGTCTCTGGAGGCCATACCAACCTTTACTATGTCCTTGAACCTACTTTATTTGAACATATGGGCCAGACGCGCGATGACGCAGCAGGAGAGGCCTTTGACAAAGTGGCAAAGATGCTTGGTCTTGGTTATCCGGGGGGGCCTGCTATTGATGATCTTTCCAGACAGGGAGATCCAAACCGGATACGCTTCCCCAGGGCGCTGCTCAACAGCGCAGGATTTGATTTCAGCTTCAGCGGAATCAAGACCGCCGTCGCTCGATATGTCGACTCACAACAGGGGTGCCTGAGTATCGAAGACATTGCAGCCGGGTTTCAAGAAGCCGTAGTCGATGTGCTGGTTCAAAAGGCAATGCTTGCAGTACAAACAAAAAAAAGTAAGCATCTCGCCGTCGTTGGAGGGGTGGCATCCAACAGCAGGCTCAGGATACGCGTCAAGGAAGAAGCCGTCCGCGCTGGTGTCTCGGTTCATATTCCAAGGCCCGAGCTTTGTACTGACAACGCTGCCATGGTAGCCGCCGTAGGGTATCATTACCTGCGTCAGGGAAAATACTCGGGGCTGAATCTTGACGCTTACTCGAAGGTGGCAAATTGTTAGATCGAACGTATCACTTTAGCCCTTTCAAAAAACGAACATTTTCAGAAACCTAAACTGATACGATTGAACGTACCCATTGATTCTGTGGAATCGAGGTTGTAAATTTCAAAAAACTGTGTTAGTAGGTTCAATCTAATTTCGCACGTCCTTGGACCTTTTCTCAGGTGCTCTCACGGGGGTAGAGGGAAGGGAAGAGAAGGGCGGAGGCACAACCAGAACCAGGGAGGAGTGGATATGTCTTATGTTACGATGAAGCAACTGCTGGAGGCCGGAGTCCATTTCGGCCATCAAACCAGGCGGTGGAACCCTAAGATGAAGCCGTACATCTTTGGTGCACGTAATGGAATCTATATTATAGATCTCCAGCAGACGGTTAAGCTGTTCAAGAAGGCTTATGAATTTATTGTAGACGTGGTTGCTAATGGTGGATCGGTTCTTTTTGTTGGAACAAAAAAACAGGCACGGGAATCCATTTATGAAGAGGCTAACCGTTGTGAAATGTTCTATGTGCACAATCGCTGGCTGGGCGGGATGCTGACAAATTTTCAGACGATAAGAAAGGGAATCGAAAGGCTTGAATATCTGTCGCGAATAAGCGCAGATGGAACAATAAATCAGTTTCCCAAAAAAGAAATGCTGAAGCTTGAAAAAGAAAGAGTCAAACTTGACAATAACCTGGGCGGCATTCGTAACATGGCCGCCATTCCCAGCACCTTGTTTGTTGTAGATACCAAGAATGAAAACATTGCAGTCCGTGAGGCCAGGCGCCTTGGTATCCCTATTGTTGCAATCGTAGATACCAATTGTGACCCAGATGAGATAGATTACATCATCCCTGGCAATGACGATGCTATACGCGCAATCCGGCTCATTACTTCCAAAATAGCCGATGCGTGTATTGAAGGGCGCCAGCAGATGGAAGAACGTCTCAGGGCGGAGGCAGACAAAGCGGCTGAAGAGGCTCCGGCCCGCGAAGCAGAGGCACAAAAGAAAGTTGTGCAAAAAACCTCTAGAACAGATAGCACAAAAGGACATGTCGAGGAAGTGATTAGAAAAAAAACGGCTCCACCTGACAATGCAGAGGCGGATGTGTCCGGGGAGATAAAAGAGGAGTGATGATGGCAAAGATTGATGTAAGCATGGTTAAGAAGCTCCGCACAAGAACAAATGCGGGGATTATGGATTGTAAAGAGGCTCTTCAAGAAGCAGCCGGGGACATGGAAAAAGCGGTCGACGTTTTGCGCAAAAAAGGGCTGGCCACCGCCTTGAAGCGAGCCGGCAGAGAGACCTCCGAAGGGGTGATAGACTCTTATATCCACGCCGGCGGCAGGATAGGCGTTCTCGTGGAGGTAAACTGCGAAACTGATTTTGTGGCAAAGACTGACGAATTTAAAACCTTTGTCAAGAATCTGGCTATGCATATCGCGGCTGCCAATCCTCTCGGCATTCACAAAGAGGATATTCCCGAAGAACTCGTAGAGCGTGAAAAAGAGATATTCTCGGCACAGGCAAAGGCCTTAGGAAAACCAGAAAAAGTGCTGGA
>QMMV01000112.1 GCA_003647435.1 Deltaproteobacteria bacterium
CGGAAAATACGTAAGGTTTCAGGTTTCGGGGAGACAACTGACAACAGACAAGTGAGAAATGGCAGATGCTGGATGCTGGATGCTGGCTGCTGGCTGCTGGCTGCTGGGTAGCCTGACGTGATCAACTATCCAGTATCCAGTATCCAGTATCGGAGCGCAGCGACAAAAGCATCCAGCATCGGAGCGAAGCAACAAGTGACAAATGACCAACAAGCCTGGAGCGTCTCGGATGTACTAAAAGCAACGGGGGGACGTTTAGTCTGCGGAGATGAGATGACTCGCTTTGAGTCGATTTCCACAGATTCGCGTCGAGTTCGGGGTGGCGAGCTGTTTGTGGCTATTTCTGGGAAAAGATATGACGGGCACCGCTTTATCCAGGATGCATTTGACAAAGGCGCCCTCGGTGTTTTGGCAAGTGAAAGCTATCTGGGCACTGACCCGCTTGTCTCTGGCAAGAATCACTTCTGGGTCTCTGTTCCGGACACACTTGATGCCCTCGGTGATCTTGCCGCCTTCCGCCGGGGGAAAAGCAAGGTGTCGGTAGTGGCCATAACAGGGACCAATGGCAAGACCACCACAAAGGAGATGGCAGCAAGCGTTTTAGGGCAGGCCTTTTCTGTGCTGAAGACGCCGGGAAACTTTAACAACCTTATCGGTGTTCCGCTCACGCTCTTCGGGCTTACGGATAGCCACGAATGGGCTGTTCTTGAGCTCGCTATGAATCACCGGGGTGAAATCCGGAGGCTTGGGGAAATCTGTAAGCCCGATGTTGGGGTAATTACAAATATAGGGGCAGGGCATCTTGAGGGTGTAAACGACATAGACGGGGTCATGATGGCAAAGGGCGAACTCCTCGAGGCATTGGACAAAGATGGAACAGCCGTGCTGAATATTGATGATCAGAGGGTTTGCCGTCTTGCTGAGAGGTTTGAAGGACGCGTGGTCACTTTCGGAATTCACAATTCCGCCGAGGTATGGGCGACGTCCGTGTGCCTGAATCCTTGTAATTCTGTTTTTGATCTTTGCTGGTACGATGAATCAGCGCGCGTGCGGCTTCCCATGCCGGGTGCCGGCGCCATTTACAGCGCTCTGGCTGCAGCGACAGTCGGTTACAGGATCGGGCTTTCAATAGAAGAAGTCAGAAAAGGCCTGGAGGCTGTGCCTACGCTGCCGGGGCGTATGGAGATCCTGACCCTGCCAGGTGGTATTTACGTCGTCAATGATACATATAATGCAAACCCGTCCTCGATGGCCCTCGCAATAAACACCCTGCAGTCTTTGAAGGGTAAAGGCAGAGGCATTCTCGTCACCGGAGATATGCTGGAACTGGGCGCACACGCCGTAAAAGCACACAAACGGCTCGGCAGGCTCATCGTGCGCGCGGGGGCAAGCAGGCTTTATGCCACGGGAGAATTTGCAGAAGTTGTAGCTGAAGGGGCCGTGGAGGCAGGGATGGATCCGAACAGGACATTTATCGGCACCCATGCAGAGATTGTAGAAGATCTGAAGCGTTGTCTTGGCCCCGGCGACTGGGTCCTCGTGAAGGGTTCCCGCCTCATGGGCATGGAAAAGGTGGTTGAAGGGCTGAAGGCAGCATGGGCGATTCACGAATCGCCAGCACGGGATCCCGACCTGATCGGGACAGGGGAAATCGGATAACCGATAACCAGCAACCAATAACCAATAACCAGATGCCTCGGAATTTCTATAAGTTATTGAACTTCCGTCGATTTTAGTCGAGTAGTTAAATAGTCAAGTTGTCGAGTCGTAAAGTCCTTGAACCACTCGACTAATCAACTACTTGACCACTCGACCAATTGTGAGCGAAGCGAACTAAGTTCTATCAGATAACAGATACCCGATGCTTTATCATTTACTTTATCCTCTTCACACAAGTATCTCGGCGTTAAATGTATTTCGCTACATTACGTTCAGGACAATCTATGCCAGCCTCACGGCGTTGTTGATATGTCTGTTCCTTGGACAGTGGGTCATAAAAAAACTCAGGGAGCACGGAATAGAACAGTATGTCAGAGACGATGGACCTCCGACCCACGCCACCAAAGGGGGTACGCCGACCATGGGAGGGCTTTTGATACTCTTTTCAATTATCGTCACTACGCTCCTGTGGAGTCAACTGACCAATTTCTTTGTATGGATGGTTCTCCTGGTGACGATCACCTACGGCGGTATCGGCTTTATAGATGACTACCTGATGCAAGCAAAGAAACGAAGTGCAGGTCTCAAAGGAAGAAGCAAGTTCTTGCTGCAGGTAGTTATAGCGTTGTTTGTCGGGGGTCTTCTCTACATGCGCTCGGGTTTTGACACCCATGTCAGCGTACCTTTTTTCAAGCAGATAAATCCCGACCTTGGGTGGTTTTATATCATCTTTGCCACTTTCGTCATCGTGGGAACATCGAATGCGGTGAATCTAACCGACGGGCTGGACGGCCTTGCCATCGGCCCCGTGACGGTTGCGGCAGCCACCTATGTAGTGCTTGCGTATGTGGCAGGTCACGTAAAGATCGCCGACTATCTTCAGATTCGCTATGTGGCCGGCAGTGGTGAGCTTGCTGTGTTTTGCGGTGCGGTTGTCGGTGCCGGCATGGGATTTCTCTGGTTTAACGCCTACCCTGCCCAGATATTCATGGGAGATGTGGGATCTCTGCCCCTGGGCGGGGCTCTCGGGACAGTCGCTGTTATTACCAAACATGAAATCCTGCTTGTCCTGGTGGGAGGTATCTTTGTAATAGAGGCCCTTTCGGTCATCTTTCAGGTGAGCTTTTTCAAGGTCAGTAACGGCCACCGTATCTTCAGGATGGCTCCTATTCATCACCACTTTGAATTGAAGGGTTGGCCTGAGCCGAAGGTAATTGTCAGGTTTTGGATTATTGCTATTATCCTTGGCCTCTTGTCTCTCAGTACGCTGAAGTTGCGTTGAGATGGATAGTGGATCGGGATGGTAAGCGCATAGAAAAAGATGAACCTGAAAAAGAAAAAAGTCCTGGTTGTTGGTCTGGCGAAAACCGGAGTATCCCTGTGCCGCTTTTTGACCAGGGAAGGAGCGAGGGTTACGGCGGTGGACGTCGTAGAAGAAGAGGCCCTGGGACCTCCTGCCCGGGAAGCTGCATCTATGGGAATTGCCCTTGAGCTGGGGCCACACAGGACGGAAACCTTTTGTGCATGTGATCTTATCGTTGTGAGTCCGGGAGTAGCTAACAATATAAAGCCCATTGAGGCGGCAAGAAGCGCAGGTATTCCCGTGATCGGTGAGTTGGAATTAGCGGCTCGATATATAAACGAACCGATTGCAGCGGTGACCGGCACGAATGGCAAGACTACTACCACAAGCCTTTTGGGGGAGATGTTGAGGCAATCTGGTTTGAGCGTTTTTGTGGGCGGCAATATAGGTACACCTCTCATCGACTATGCCGGATCGCCGATGACTGCCGATATAGTCGTGGCCGAGGTGAGCAGTTTCCAGCTCGATACCATCCAGACGTTCAGGCCGAAGGTGGGAGTTTTGTTGAACGTTACCGAAGATCATCTGGATCGTTACCGTCATTTTCGGGAGTACGTCGCATCAAAGGCAAGACTGTTTCGGAACCAAACAAGCTCTGATGTCGCCGTTTTGAACAGGGCGGATCCTGTGACAGCCCGCCTTGAATCAGGGCTGCGCGCTCAAAAAGTCTATTTTAATACCACTTCAAAGGCACAAGGGGATCCGCTGCGCCGCACTTTACCCGCAACACCGTTCTATGGCGCTGAAGTAAGGGGCAATGAGATGATTTGTCGGCTTCCGAACAATGTTCCTGTAACCTTTAACCTTGCACACCTTAAGATAAAAGGGGCGCATAATCTGGAGAACGCTGCCGCTGCAAGCCTGGCAGCCCTGGCGGCGGGGGGGTCCCGGACAGGTATCCAGAAAGCGCTTGACACTTTTCGCGGCCTGCCTCACAGGCTGGAACATGTAAGAACCATCAATGGTGTCAGGTATTACAATGACTCCAAGGCTACAAACGTGGGAGCAGTTATGCGCGCCCTTGAAAGCTTTGACACTCCCGTGATCCTGATCATGGGCGGACGCGACAAGGGGGGTAGCTACGAGGGACTTTGTGAGCTCATAAAAAGGCTGGTCAAGAAACTCATCACCATTGGAGAGGCCTCAGGAAAGATCACTGATGCCCTGGGAGGTTTCACAGACTCGCAAACGGCTATAAGCCTTCAGCAGGCAGTACGCCTTGCCGGGCATGCGGCTTCCCCGGGGGATGTGGTGTTGCTCTCGCCAGGGTGTTCAAGTTTCGACATGTTTGCGGATTACGCCGAACGCGGCGAAGCCTTTCGTCAGGCCGTAGAGGGGCTGAGGAGGTAGGGGCGATTAATGAATTTCCCCTACAGGCTTGCGAGGCGGGGGATATCAAAGCGAAGCGACAAATGACAAACAACAAACGCGCAAAGGACCACGGTGGGTACGATCCCTTTCTTCTTATTGGTGTAATCATTCTGTTAGGGGTTGGGGTTGTAATGGTCTACAGCGCAAGTTCGCTGGTTGCTGCCAAACGATTCGGCAATGGCAGCTATTTCTTTCACAGACAGCTTCTGTACGCTCTTGCAGCAATCCTGGTTATGGTCTGCTGCAGGCACGTGCCCTATACTTTTTACCGGACCATGGCTTATCCGATCGTTGGGGCAGCTTTTTTGCTTCTCGTCGCTGTCTGGGTGCCTGATATAGGCTATGAGGTTGGGGGAGCAAGGCGCTGGCTGAGATTTTTCGGCATATCATTTCAGCCGTCGGAATTTGCACAGTTGGCCCTAATTATTTACCTGGCTTACTCCACAAGCAAAAAGCAAAAGGATATAAAGAGATTCAGCATCGGTTTTCTCCCTCATGGTGTTGTGTTTTTCTGTTTTAGTGCACTGATTGTTATGCAGCCTGATTTCGGTATGGCGGCCATGATCGCCCTTGTGGTCTGGATCATGCTGTTTGTGGGTGGTGTGCGGATATCCTATCTTCTTGCGGCATTGGCAGGAGCCTTGCCTCTTGCTTATTATCTCTTAATTCACGCAGGATACCGCCTGAAGAGACTGGCGGGCTTCGCAGCCCCCTGGCAATATCAGGGTGATGCGGGATATCAGATTGTCCATTCTCTTATGGCATTCGGCTCCGGCGGAATTTTTGGTGCAGGGGTTGGAAACAGTTACCAGAAACTCTTTTATCTCCCTGAGCCCCATACCGACTTTATCTTTTCTGTAATCGGAGAAGAATTAGGGCTCCTTGGCGTCTGTTTCATAACAGGGCTCTACATCATGCTTTTATGGCGAGGTGTCATGATTGCAATCAGGGCGAGGGAACCTTTTGCAACCTTTTTGGCTGCAGGGTTGACAGTCGCTCTTGGTATCCATGTCTGTATCAACGAAGGTGTGGCCCTGGGACTATTGCCGACCAAGGGGCTGACTCTCCCGTTCGTAAGTTATGGAGGCAGCTCCCTTGTAATGAATGCCGCATCTGTCGGCATACTGATGAATATAGCGGCCAGGCAGGCGGCTTGACATGAGGGTGATTATTGCCGGGGGTGGCACGGGGGGGCATCTTTTCCCCGCGGTGGCCCTGGGAGAAGCATTCAGAAGAAGGGACCCTACAGGGATGATCCTGTTTGTGGGAACGGCTAATCCCCTGGAGATATCGGCCCTTTCAAGAAAAGGATTCAATCACGTGGCAATCGAAGTAGAAGGTCTCAAAAGACGAGGACTCTTGCAACAACTACGGTCACTTGCCAGAATCCCAAAGGCGTTCTGGAAGGCTATCGTGATAATGCGGCGCTTCAATCCGGACATTATTATTGGCGTTGGTGGTTATGCCTCCGGCCCTGTGGCCCTGGCTGCAAGGATTCTGGGTAAGAAGATGGTTATCCATGAGCAAAATGTTTTGCCCGGTTTTACGAACCGTATACTGGGGCGCTTTGCCCATCGCATATTTATTTCTTTTCCGGATAAGTTGACTGTATTCAAGAGTTCAAAGACAGTAATGAGCGGCAACCCTGTCCGGCGGGAACTACTTGCTGCCAAGGGAATCAAAAAGACTGCCGCGCAGTTTACCGTACTGGTGTTGGGTGGGAGCCAGGGTGCACACGCTATAAACTGTGCCGTGGTGGAGGCCCTTGACTTGCTGGAGAACCCTGCCCGAATGGCCTTTATCCATCAGACCGGCTCTGCAGACGCAGCCTGGGTCGCCCGCGCCTACAAGAAGGCGGGACTGACTGCGAAAGTAAAGCCTTTTTTCGAGAACATGGCAGATGCTTACAGAGCGGCAGATCTGGTCATTTGCAGGGCCGGCGCCACCACTGTGGCTGAGATAGCAGCCCTGGGCAAGCCTGCTATCTTTATTCCGTACCCTTTTGCGGTCAACAATCATCAGGAGTTGAATGCCCGTTATCTGGCTGATTCCGGTGGGGCCGAGGTTATTGTTGAAAAGGATCTGACCGGAGCTCTTCTTGCCAGCAGGATCGATTACTATGCATCGAATCCCGAACTGCTCCAGGAGATGGCCGCTCATGCATCAGCAATAGGGCGACCTGATGCCGCGGACCTTATTGCCGAGGAATGCCGCAGGCTGGTGGTTTTAGGATAGTAAGTAGTGAGCAGTGAGCAAGAAACAGGAGGCAGCCATATTGGTGTGCAATGCCCACCCTACAACTTTAGCTCACTTTAGACACTTTAAACGCTTTAGTTCACTTTAGACACTTACCATGTATCAGAAATCCTATCACATTCATTTTGTGGGAATCGGCGGAATCGGCATGAGCGGTATCGCCGAGCTGTTGTTAAACCTGGGGTATAAGGTGAGTGGCTCAGATCTGAAATCAACCGAC
>QMMV01000113.1 GCA_003647435.1 Deltaproteobacteria bacterium
AAAGAAAAAACAGCGCTTAGAAGTTCAAATAACATCCATTCGCTCACAATATCAGTTATCGTCAAGGGTGAATATCCAGGATACTGTTTTTTCTCAACGCTCAGTAATGCTCTCAGACAGTGAACCAGTCTCCAATCGGATGCCTTGTCCGCTCCGTATGTCTGTTTTGTTAAAAGAGCTAAAGTGTTACCTTTATCCTACTCTTATCTTAGAGCCCAAGAGAGGCCTCCGCCTCCTCTTGTTTCGTCTTGCACTTAATACATTGGGTGGTGACCGGCCGTGCCTTAAGACGCTCGATGGAAATTTCGGCACCGCATATCTCACAGATTCCATAGGTGCCGTTGTCGATTCGCTCGAGGGCTTCCCGGATCTTCGCAATTAATTTTCGCTCTCTGTCCCGTATGCGAAGAGTGAAATTACGGTCTGCTTCCAGAGCCGCCCTGTCTGTAGGATCGGGGAAATTGGTCTTCTCGTCGGTCATACCCAATACGGTATCACTCGCCTCGGCCAACAGGTTGTCCAGGCGTTCGGTGAGAAGCTTTCTAAAAAATTCAAGCTCTTCCTTTTTCATCTTAAACCTGCCGAACAAATAAGGTTAAAATGCTTTCCACTGACTCCGGGATAAGAATGTGAAAATTACCACACGCCCGTTATCTTGTAAAGCGAAAAATTCTGGAGGTAACTACCCAGGTCGCCAGATTCACCGTATTTGCCCATTTCGTCATTCCCGCGCAAGCGGAACACGCAGTGAAGCACCAGCGCTATTCAGAAAGAAGATCAGGCACGTATGGCCTCTCGCTCCCCGAGCGGGTCGCTTCTGGCATTTCTTGCTCCACTCGAAATGACAACTTTGGCGCATTGCGGGACACGCCCCGGTCAATGCTGGCAATTTTGGACAGAAAATGATATACTGAACGAGGCTCGGTGGTATCGCAAGTCCTGCCGTGCGGACCCCTCGCTGACCTCTGATCCCGGGATACTGGATACTCCATAACTGAAAACCGCTCAACGGTGAACCGTAAACCAATGATTCTATACCGAGGACCTGCAGATAAGAAAAGATTCTGGGTCTGCCTCCTCTCCCTCGGAACATCATCCGTGTCGGTTCAACTGATAATGACCCGCGAGGTGATGTCCACATTCAGCGGCAACGAGCTGGTCATAGGACTCGTGCTTGGCGTATGGCTTCTCTTTACGGGTCTTGGCAGCGCACTTGGTGTGCCGGTGGCAAAAAGAGCAAGACCGGAAAGAGCGCTTTTTTGGGGCCACGTACTGATAGCGGTTATACCATTTTTGCAGATTGCCTCTATTCGGGCCCTTCCACTCTTTTGGGTACGTGGTCAAATGCTGGATCTCACTTCAGCCGTTACATCGAGCACCCTGATTCTCATTCCTTACTGTCTCGTCGGGGGCGGGATGATACCCATGGCAGCGGCTCTGCTCAAGGGCAAGGAGACCGCAAGCCGGGTTTATATTGCCGACACGCTGGGTGACATTGCCGGCGGGCTGATATTCAGTTTTATCCTCGTTTATACCCTATCCCACTGGAACAGCCTGATAGTGTTAGGGTCCTTGAACCTTCTTGCCGCCACCACAATGATGTCATACAGAGCCCTTCCCTTCCTTATCCTCATATGCCTCGGAATAGGGTCAGCCTGCTCTCTTAATCTGCGGACTCTTTCCTGGCGTTTTCCCGGCCAGCATGTGATTCTGCACAAGAACACCCCTTTTGCCCAGCTTACCATCTCAAGAAACGGCAAACAGCTCAATGTCCTGCAAGACGCCATCCCCCTCTATTCAACCGGCAACCTGGATATGGAAACCATCGCCCATCTTCCGCTGTGCCAGGTCAGCGAGGGGGCTAATGTCCTTCTAATCGCCGGCGGGGTGTTCGGAACCATAGATGAGATTGCCAAACACAAACCCAGGCGGATAGATTATATCGAGCTTGATCCCGCCATCGTAAAGCTTGACAGACTAATCGCCAACAGCCTTCGCCATTCCTTTGTGCACGTCCATGTCGGCGACGGCCGCCTCTTTGTGAAAAAAACCGGGAACAAATACGATGCGGTCATCGTGGACCTTCCGGATCCGGAAAATGCACAACTCAACCGCTTTTATAGTGAAGAGTTTTTTCGCGAGGTAAAATCGATCTTAACCCCTGACGGAGTCTTTTCGTTCAGTCTTGTAGGTGCCGAAAACTACCCCGAAGAAGAGGGGCTGGCCGTAAATCGCTCGGTGTATGCGGCCCTGACAAAAGTGTTTAAACACCTGCTTGTCTTTCCCGGACTTACCAATTATTACCTGGCCTCCAACGCCCCCCTGACGGCCGATATCGCCGGCGTACTGGCAGAGCGCCGGATAGAAACTAAACGTCTCGTCGACTACGAGCTGCCGACGATAGCAGATCCTTTCCGCATTGATATTCTCAAAGCCCTTCTGAGTAAACATGAGGTGCCACCGAACAGGGATCTCTCTCCCTCCGCTTTCGACCATTTTTTAGGTCTCTGGCTCAAGAAGTCCGAAAGCCCCAAAACACTCCTCTACGCGATGTTCATTTTCGTCCTGGGATTTGCGGTCATGTCATGCCGAAGGAACGTGCTTCATTTCACAATTCTCACCTCCGGATATGCAGGCATGGCCTTTGAGTTGTCCCTTATGCTTTTATTTCAGGTCATATACGGCTATGTGTACCTGAGGATATGCATCTTTGTAACCCTTTTTATGATAGGAGCTGCTGCGGGAGCCTTCGTATCCGGGAAATTTCAAAAGAGTGCACGCTGGCAGATGCTTGCCGCAGACATCACCCTTCTCGCCCTGTCGGTTGCAGCCTGGATTGCAGCCATCGCCGGGGTAGGTGCGAGAGGTGAATTGGTTTTATCTGCCATGCAGTATTTTGTGATTCCATCCCTGATCTTTCTTGTAGCCTTTGCGGCAGGATGCCAGTTTTCTGCCGTTTCCCGCATGACAAGCGGCACAGACACAGAGATCACGGGGCGGCTTTATCCCGCCGACCTTGCCGGCGCCGGTTGCGGTACGATATTGACAGGGCTCCTTTTTCTGCCTAAGATCGGAATGTTTGGTGTCTTGATCACCGTCCTGGTTTTGAAAGCGATGAGCCTTGGGTTGAATGTAATAAAATGAAAACATCCCGCAGGGATTTCCTGAAGACTACTCTTTATGCAGCCTGCGGCGGCTTGCTCGTGCCGCCTGGTTCCGCCTGGGCAAAGAAGCGTTTTTCTCCATCCGATCCCCACGTAAAGGAAGCCCACTTTTACAGGCCGCTTGCCGATGGCGCCGTCCAGTGTAAAACCTGTCCTCACGAATGCGTGATAGTTCCTGGAAGGCGTGGGCGCTGCGGCACCAAGGTGAACATCGAAGGAAAACTTTATACGATTTCCTACGGCAACCCGTGTGCGGTGCATATCGATCCGGTAGAAAAAAAACCTCTGCTGCATTTCTATCCTGGAAGCAAGGCCTTTTCTCTTGCAGTGGCGGGATGCAACTTTTGTTGCCTGAATTGCCAGAATTGGGAAATATCTCAAACTACTCCGGATAAGACCCGTAATTACAACCTGCCCCCGGATGAGGTCGTGGGCTTGGCTTCCAGATACGGCTGCAAGAGTATCGCTTATACTTACTCCGAGGCGGTAACATTCTATGAATATATGGTTGACATCTCGGCCCGGGCAAAAAAAATAGGGATCAAGAATATCTGGGTAAGCAATGCATATATCAATCAGCCCGCCCTGACGCGGTTGTGCGACGTGATAGATGCGGCCAGCGTAAACCTCAAGAGCTTTTCAGACAAGATCTACCGGGACTTAAACTGCGGTCACCTTCAGCCGGTTCTTGAAACGTTCAAAACCTTACACAGGCGCGGGGTATGGATGGAGCTCATCAATCTCGTCATTCCGACCTATACAGATGACATGGAGATGATAAAAAGGATGTGCGGGTGGATTCTCCAAAATCTGGGACCCGAATATCCCCTCCATTTTTCCAGATTCTTTCCACAGTATAAACTGGTACATCTCCCCCCCACACCTGTCGAAGTCCTGAAAAAGGCAAAAGAGACTGCACAAAAAGAAGGGCTCCACTACGTTTACATCGGCAATGTACCGGGGCTGGGCAATAAAATCATATGCCCCGACTGCAAAAAAGTGGTGGTTGAAAGAAGGGGATATCGATTGATATCAAATCACGTGAAAAACGGAAAATGCGGGTTTTGCGGAAGAAAGATCAGCGGAAGGTGGGGATAGAGATGATAATGGATATTGGATCGTAGGGGCGATTCATGAATCGCCCCCCAGAAAAAATGTTGCATCGTGATTGTAGGGACGATTCGCGAATCGCCCTACGGATTTCGTCTCGAGAGCAAAAAACATGACAAATCGTAACGAGCAGAAATACCCTCGGCGTTCAATTCGATTAAAAGGTTACGACTACTCACAAGCAGGCGCCTATTTTCTGACTATTTGTACCCACCAGCGCAAAATCTGGTTAAAGAACAATGCCTCCCGCCAGATTATTCAAAGAATATGGAATGGATTGACAGATCGCTATCATCAAATCTGTTTGGATGAATTTATTATCATGCCAAATCATGTCCACGGTATAATCTGGATTATCACCCATACGGATAAATCATCCAGAACGGTTGTAGGGGCGATTCATGAATCGCCCCTACACAACAAACGGAAACCTCGTTCGCTATTATCCAAGATTGTCGGGTACTTCAAAATGAACACTGCAAAAGAGATAAATATGCTTCGGGGTACCCCCGGAACTCCCTTCTGGCAGCGAGGTTACTATGAGCATGTCATTCGGGCTGAGAAATGAATTGAATCGGATCCGTGAATATATACGAAATAACCCATTACGCTGGGAATTGGACCGCGAGAACCCCAAGAGGATCGACATTGATGAATTTGATAAATGGCTATATGGTGATTGTAACGGCGATTCGTGAATCGCCCCTGCGCGTGGTGCTCACGGCCGGCCTGATACTGGCATTTGCCTGGAGCTGTGAGGCAGCGCCTGCTGCGGGCGGCGGCGGTCCGAAGGTGCGGGCGCCTGCTGCGGCAGGTCTCTTTTACCCGAAAGATGCCGCCGAGCTCCGGCAAATGGTTCAAACCCTTTTAAAAGGCGCTTCCGGTCTGCAGGTACCGGGAAAAATCCGTGGGCTCGTCTGCCCGCACGCAGGCTATGTCTATTCGGGGATTGTGGCTGCTGCAGGATACAGACAGATCGATCCATCCATCAAGAGAGTCATACTCCTCGGGCCGAGCCACCACTTCCCTCTGAGACGCCCTTCAATACCCCGCGTCACTGCTTACCATACCCCGCTGGGAGACATCCCCCTGGCGGGCTTTACCTCGGAGCTCCGAAGGCTTCCGCTCTTCAAATGTATCCCGGAAGCCCACCACAGGGAGCATTCGCTCGAGGTTCAACTTCCGTTTTTGCAGGTCGTGCTGAAGGACTTTGAGATCGTTCCAGTGCTGACAAACGCCGGAGATCCAAAGGCCCTTGCTGCTGCGCTTGCACCACATGTAAACGAAAATACGCTGGTTGTTGCAAGCTCGGATCTTTCCCACTACTATTCATATGATACGGCGATCAGGCTGGACCGAATCTGCACCGATGCCATAACACGTGGCAGCTTTTCGGACATGCCTTTATGCCAGGCCTGTGGCAAGCAAGCCATACTCACCCTGATGCATATTGCCAGGATGAAAGGCTGGCAGGCCATGTTGATCGATTACAAAAACTCAGGTGATACGGCAGGCGGCAAAGACCGCGTGGTAGGCTATGCAAGTATCGGGTTTGCAGACAAAAAGGAGATATCAGGAAAAATGAAAAACTCATTATCAGCCCAGGAGAAAAAGGCCCTTATCAGGCTCGCCCGCTCAGCCATTGAAGCAAGGCTTAAAAAAGGGACAAAGGTGGAAAGGCCGCAAGCGCCTTCACCGGCCCTGACAGCAAATAGAGGGTGCTTTGTCACGCTACACAAAGATGGTCGGCTTCGCGGCTGTATCGGAACCATCGAGCCGGTTTCGCCCCTTGTGGAATGCGTGGAAAGAAATGCAGAAAATGCGGCCTTCGATGATCCGAGATTCCCGCCCCTGAGCGAAGAGGAATTGCCTGACACAGACATTGAAATCAGTGTCCTGTCCGTTCCCGAAGCGCTTCCCTTCAAAAACGGCGAGGAGTTAAAGCAAAAGCTGCAACCACGTGTCCACGGTGTGATACTCTCTCGCGGTTTCCACCGGGCGACTTTTCTCCCCCAGGTCTGGGAAGAGTTGCCCGACAAGGAAAGATTCCTTGAACACCTGTGTCTGAAAGGCGGCATGCCGGCAGACGCATGGAAAGACCCCGCAACATCGGTTCAGGTATACGAAGCGGAGGTGTTCGGGGAAAAGGATTTTTGATACAGGTTTCAGGGTTCACGGTTCAGGGTTCAGGCATTAGGCAGCAACCAGCAACCAGTACCCAGCAACCAGTACCCAGTATCCAGCAACCAGCAGCCAGCAGCCAGTATCCAGCAGCCAGTATCGGGGGATGAGAGTGAAGAGTCATCGAAACTCCAAACTTTCTAAACTCTCAGGAAATAAGGGTTAACGTAACGGGTAACGATGATCCTTGATGAAGAAAAAAAAGCAATTATTCGCTGGGGACAGATACTACACCAGAAAGGATTTGTTACAGCAACGGGGGGAAACATATCCGTCAA
>QMMV01000114.1 GCA_003647435.1 Deltaproteobacteria bacterium
CAGTTAGGCTCGAGTTTGAGACGGTCTCCAATCGGATGGCCTGTCCGCGATAATCTTTTCAAAAAGCTAAACTGATACTCTTACTCAAGTTTTAGCCGGGGGTGAACTTATGACCATGTTCCTCCCTTTCCTTTTGGCCTGGTAAAGGCAGCTATCCGCCTTGGCTATCAGTGTCTCCGCAGAAGTTTTCTCGTCGGCTGCAGCAGAATCAAAACCTGCTACTCCGAAACTGGCGGTGATACGTATTTCCGTTTCTTGTATCCTGATTGGATTTCGTGCAATCGTGCGGCGAAGTCTTTCTGCCACACAATAAGCATTTTTCGTGCCGGTATCGGGAAATACAATCAAGAATTCTTCCCCGCCGTATCGAGCCAGCCAATCCACATTCTCCCGGATTGATTTTTGGATTCTTTGAACAAATGCCTTCAGTACACAATCTCCAGCCCGATGGCCGTATCTGTCATTGACTTGTTTGAAATGATCGATATCGCACATGGCAAGTGAAAGCGGATGCCCGTACCTCCTTGCCCTTTTGATCTCCATGGGCAGGTGCTCGCTCAGATAACAGCGGTTGTAACACCCTGTAAGGGGGTCTGTTATGGATAAAATCCTAATCTCTTCATTGGCTTTTTTCAGGGATTTTTCAAGCTCCAGGATCCGTCTGGCTGTATTCAGGCGGGCTATCAGTTCGGCATGGTTGAATGGCTTGGTTAAATATTCGTCCGCCCCTGCCTCTAAGGCAGTTACAATGGCGTCTTTCGAATCATGGGCGGTCAGCAAGATAATGAAAACATATCCATCGGAGTCTCTTTCTCTAATGGCACGGCATAGTTGCAGCCCGTCCATTTCGGGCATTACCCAGTCCGTCAAAAGGATGGGAAAGAATCTTTCATCAAACCGCTCCAATGCCTTGCGTCCGTTCTCCACAGATACGACCTCGTAGCCAGCTCGGACAAGGACCTTCTCAAGCAACTTTCGAGACACGGGATCATCTTCGGCTATCAGCACAGGGAAAGAAGCCCTTGATTTATCTGCTTCATCTTGTTTCATCTGATGTTTCCGCAGCCCCCGTGTGATGTGGAGGTTCTTCGGGTTTAAACCTTGATCGGCGCGAAAAAATCGAAATCACCCGTTTTTGCTACTTGCAAGAGCGCAGCGCAGGCCGCCTGAGGCGCAAGCCGCAATCCACTTGTAAGGGCGTTCCCTCTCCATTGTATTGTAAGGACGATTCATGAATCGCCCCTACCACAACATCAAATCCTGACAATCTCGTAATCCCGGGTTCCCAGCCCGATCTGTTGAGCGTATTTGAGTTGAATTTCCCAATCGACCTTTGGATAGAGAGCGCGGAACTTATCCTTTCCCGGCTCGAAGTTTTTAGTAAGTGAAGAAGACTTGAGCCCTTCTGCCTCGTTTACCAGGTCTGCCGAAGCCTGATCAATAGCTACAGGGTCGTTTGAAGCCACGATACCGATGTCTGGTACAATAGGGGCATCGTTGTACGGGTAGCAATCGCACGCCGGGGATACCTGGGTGATAAAATTCAAAAAGACAGCGGCATTCTTTTTCCCTTTCAGCACCCCGGCGGTATATTCGACCAGGTTTTCCATAAATACCGGGACCGTCTGGTTCCATCTAATCTGAATAGCCAGATTCGGGCAAACGATAATGCACTCTCCGCACCCGACGCACTTTTCGGGATCGATCTTGGCCTTTCCATCAACCATCGAGATTGCGTTGTGCGCACAGTACGTCATGCACCTGCCGCACCCGGCGCACTTTTTCCTTTTGACCTTGGGAGTCACCGTAGAATGCTGGGCCAATTTCCCCCTTCGCGAGGCACACCCCATCCCGAGGTTCTTTATGGTGCCTCCAAACCCTGATAGCTCATGGCCCTTGAAATGCGCGACACTCACAATAGCATCCGCCCGAGCGATATCAGATGCGATATAGACCTGGTCGAAGTGTTTCATGTTAATGGTAACTGCGGTTTCGCTGGCACCCCGCAACCCATCGGCAACGATCAGGGGGGCGTTTACCACAGGATACGCGAAGCCGTTCTGGATAGCTGTCCTAATGTGGTCAACCGAGTTGCTTCGGCTCCCCACGTAAAGTGTATTGGTATCCGTCAGAAAAGGATTAGCCCCTGCCTCCCTGATGCTGTCAATGATCTTCCGAATAAAAATCGGCCGTATATAAGCGGTGTTCCCGGCTTCACCGAAGTGAAGCTTCACTGCCACCAGGGCATCTTTTCTTACCCTGTCTGCCAGACCTACAGCATCAAGGAGGCTCCCGATTTTACCGAGAAGGTTTTTCCTCGGTGATGTGCGAAGATCTGCAAAATATACAATACTCTTCATCCTGTCCCGCCTGCCATCCCCCGGCCCACGAAGAGGGTTTGATGAACCGCCGTAAAGAAAAACCACGGACCAAAGGAGCCTATAACACAAGAAAATGCTAAAGAATCGCTAAGCTCAATTCCGAGGTTATAAACTCCACGCAAAACCTCGCTGAGTTGTAAGCCCGAAAAGACTTTCTCATCAAGGTATATTTTGATACACTTAGAGCAAAAACTATGCCGAACGCAGGTTTGTGAAGGGTCACTACTTGAAGGGAGGAAAAAGCCATGATAATTGCCGTGATGAGTGATACACATGACCATATCTGGAATGTGCGCAAGGCGCTGCACTTGATCAGTGCCCGCGGTGCCAGGGCAATCATTCACTGCGGGGACTTTGTCGCCCCGTTCACTTTACAGGAGCTAAACGAAGCCGGGATTCCAGTGCACGGGGTCTTTGGCAACAACGATGGTGATCAGTATCTTCTCACAAGCCTCTCCCTCACGAAGCTCCATTATATTAAGCTGTACGGCCTTGTGGGGCGACAGGAGTTTGACAATTTCAGGGTCGCCTTTACACACTATCGAACCATGGCAGAAGGCCTGGCGGCGTCCGGAAAGTTTGATCTCGTTTGCTTTGGACATTCTCACCAGGTATTGCTCGATACAACCGGAACAACAACGCTATTGAACCCGGGAGAAGTGATGGGAAAAGACGGCTCCCCCGGATTCTATCTGGTAAACACTTCCACGCAAAGTTATGAAAGGATCCCTCTATCTTAGCCGAGATGTAACCTTTCAGGTCCTTCGTATCGGCTTGAGCCTCATGAAACAAATAGGCCCCCAGGAGCGGGGTCGCTTTCAAGAAGCTAAACTGGTACACTGATTCTGTCGATCTGTCAAAGGCTGGCAAGGAGCGTACCTGTTTTTGAAGTCTCATAACCACCCAATTTCCGCACAAGCTCTTTAAAGGCCTCTGATTGAATGATTTCCATCATAAACTCGATTTTTTCGTCTCCAAAAAACTCTTCCGGGATAACAAGATCATATTCTTCTTCGACAATCGGGATAAAGTCGAGTCCCAATGCCTTGGCGGCTGCATAGATACCAAGGCCGGTATCTGCGGCCCCGCTGAGCACTGCCACTGCTACGGACATGTGGGTGAATTCTTCCTGCTCGTAGCCCCTTATGGCCTCCGGCCGGATGTCGAGCTGGCCCAGTCGAAAATCAAGTAGAATGCGCGTCCCGGAACCTGCCTGACGGTTGACAAAGGTAATGTCATCTCTCTGCAGGTCTTCAATGCCTTTAATCCTCTTTGGATTCCCTTTTGGGACAATCAGCCCCTGCTGGCGATACACGAGATTGATCAGCTTGACCCTGAGATCCGGCAGATAACGCTTTATGTAAGAAATATTGTATGTCCCGGTCTCCGTATCGAGAAGGTGGGAACCTCCCATGTGAGAGTATCCATTTCGGAGTGCGATCAGTCCCCCGAGGCTTCCCACATTGCTTGAAGAAAGGCTAAAGCGGCAGTCCCTCGCCTTCATTTGATTAGCTAAGACATCCAGGGTGTTGTCATGGCTTCCGACGGCAACGATCGTGTTCTCAATCTGTCTGGGGTCTTTCAAGAGCTCGGCTTCTACAGTATCCCCTGCATGTATTCCCTCGATATGACTTGGGATTCGAATGATACCGTCGGCCTCGGTCAGAGTGGTCACAGACCCGGCACCCCGGGGGAGAGGCGAGGCTACAATAGTGTTTCTGACAGATCCAAGCTTTACCCGAATGAACTCTTCAAGACCTAATTTTGACGCCATCTTTCGGGTTGTGCGAACCTTTGTTACGGGGCGACTTGGCTTTTGTACGCCAAGCATTTGATAGATAACAGGGCTGATGAGCTCTTCAAATGCCATGATTGCAGAAACTGTATATCCGGGGCTCCCGATTACGGGTTTGTTATTAACCATGCCGAGAATAGTCGGTTTTCCGGGCATCATGGTGACTCCGTGAACGAGTACTTCGCCGAGCCGGCGAATCACGCCCGCCGTGTAATCCTCGGAGCCTGCCGAAGATCCTGCACTGATAATTACCAGGTGGCAATCTGTCTCTGTAGCCCTTTGCACGGCGCGCAGAATCTCTTCGGGGATGTCAGGGACAACAGGATAGATAAGGCACTTGCCCCCGCATTTCTCAATCAAGGCCTCCATAATGGCCGAATTGCTTTCCACTACACGGCCTGGAGGCAAAATCTCCCCGCTGACGTCGTCGGGCCTTATCAACTCAGAGCCTGTGGGGATAATTATTACCTTCGGTTTTTCTTTCACTGCGACATTAAGTACACCGCCATTTAAAAGTGCGCCGATATCATAGGGCGTAATCATGTGATTCTGGGGTAGAATGAGTTCTGTTGCCACGATGTCTTCGCCGACTCTTCTGACGTTTTGCCACGGATATGCAGCGGATTCAATCTCAACCGTTCCTTCGTCTACCGGCAATACATATTCGATCATGACTACAGCATTTGTACCTTTCGGCATCATCTGGCCGGTGTTGATAAAAAAGGCGTCTTTCCCAATGCGTAGCTTTTTGGGACGATCTACGGTAGTTCCAAAGGTCGTTTCCGCCCGGATTGCAATTCCGTCCATTGCCGCCGCATGGAAATTGGGTGAGGAAAACCTGGCAAAAACCGGTTCTGCCGTGACCCTGTCAGCTGCTGTGGTGGCGGGAACCGTTTCCTTTCCAAGAAAATCACGAAGATTGAAACGATCAAATAAAATCTGCCGGGCCTCTTCCACAGATTTCATCTTCAAATAGATGTTTCTTTTACTCTTCATTTTTGCCTGTCTTCCCAAAAATGTTTTCAAACTCACGGTCAGCAAACTGAATGAGCCGTTGTGATAAAAGCCTGTAGTTTTCAAGGAGGTTTCTGCCGGTAGAAGTAAGTACTGAGCCGCTCTCCTTTCCTCCGCCCGGTTTTCTGATCAGGATTTTGGCCCCTATCCGCTCTTCCGTCGATTCGATCCGTCCCCACAGTGCCCTGTAAGACATGTGGAGCTCTTTGGCGGCCTTGCTCATTGAACCAAGGCGCTCGATTGCCTGAAGTATCCGAACCCTGCCGGCCCCAAAAATTACCCTGCCATGATCATCATTGATCCAGACTTTTGTTTTAACTTTCATGGTAATTTCCTCTCCTGAACTATCCTCACAAGGGGATTCGATGTTAAGTCGTAGTTATGCCTTATCCTGGAGCTGGTCTTAGGCTGCGGAATTTGGTGTGAGAGAAGCCGAACAGGCCTGAGAACAGAGTCGGAAAGGCGATACGAGATATTTATGAAACATTTCAAAGTAATCACATTCGATTGTGAGGGGTTATTTTTGACTCAAAGCAAGCAAATGAGGCCTATTTCACGGCCTTAAGGAAATTTTCCAGCCCTTTCATTCCGTCTACGTTGTAGATCTCATGCTCGTAGCTCTCAGGAATGATCTTGCGGAGCATTCCTGTCAATACCTTCTTGGGACCCACTTCAACAAAAACCTCAACTCTCTCTTCCTGCATCTTGCACATAGACTCATACCATCGAACCGGATTGAGCAGTTGCCTGGCCATGATTTCCTTGATTTCGTGAGGCTGTGATTCATAATCAGCCGTAACATTGAACAATATAGGTGTTGTGGGCACATTGAACGGAATGTGTGCCAGAAATGCCTTAAAATCTTCCTCGGCCCCCTTTATCAACTCGCTGTGCCACGCCCCGCTTACCTTAAGCGGAATCGCCCTTCCCCCCCGTGCGGTAGCGAGCGCAGATGCGTGCTTCACGGCCTCGGGTGAACCCGTGATAACAATCTGGCTTGCTGTATTATGATTTGCCACGGCAATTGTACCATTGTCTTTCGCTTTCTCAACAATACCACGCACTGCATCAATATCGAGCCCAAGGATGGCGTGCATGGCACCTCTGTGCCTGCATGCCTCCCGGTGCATTAGCTCCCCTCTTTTCAACACGAGCCTTACGGTATCGACAGCATTGGTCACTCCAGCGGCTTTCAGGGCACTATATTCCCCGAGGCTGTGGCCTGCTGTCACATCAGGGTTGACACCTTCTTTTTGCAGCGCTGCGAGACAGGCCAGGTTCATTGCTGTTACCGCTGGCTGGAGATTTACCGTAAGCGTCAGCTCCTCCATCGGCCCTTTAAAACAAAGCCTTGATATGTGCTTTTTTGTCACCTCATCTACCATATCAAATATCTCACGTACAAAATCGTACTCCTGGTACAGATCGAGACCCATTCCTACTGTTTGTGAGCCTTGACCAGGGAAAAGAAATGCTATTTTTTTCCTCATGCGATTCCTCCGTGTCAGTTTACCGCTATCCGTTGTCCACGGGTTTC
>QMMV01000115.1 GCA_003647435.1 Deltaproteobacteria bacterium
AGGAGATAGTGAGTGTTGCCATAGACCTGTATGATTGCCTTCAGTATGTCATCATAATCTGAAATCCTGACCAACCTCTCATCGTCAAAATTCAGATAAGCAAAGTCGACACCCTGAAGCAACTGAAGGGCAAATACGGATTTGGCCCTATAATAACCTTGATAAGGTTAGTATCAAGGCTTTTTCGAGCTTCTTCGATCCCCTCCATCAAGACAAAGCCTTGCCTCAAGAGTTCGTCTCTTTCTACCTTATGTCCTAAAATCATATCTTTCATGATTCAATTGCACAAAAATTGATGATTTTGTGCAGTCTATTGTTTATTTTGCACTTCATCAATACCTTCTCTGCATTACGCAAGGTACAAAACCACTACGCCTGAGAGCATGATGCTTGCGCCGAGAAGCCTGAGCCTGATGTGCGGCTCTTTAAATATTAGACCCCCGTACAGGACGCTGAAGATCAGGCTTGTCCTTTTGACAGCCATCATATAGGAGACAGGGGCCAGCTTAATCGCGTGGTAATGTGCCATCGTGGCCAGCGCCGTGGCCAATCCTCCTAACAGGAGCCAGATCGTGTTTCGTCCCCGGAGATCGACCGTGGCCGCGTTGCGGCTGAGTCTCAAGCTTTCGATGGCAAGCATAGCAGAAGAGACGCATGTCATGTAGAAAACCCCGAAAAAGACGGGATCAGAAAGCTGCACTCCTTTTTTCCCGAGAGTCGATGTAAGGCTCCAGATGAGAGATACCGAAAGCATATACCGCGCCCCCCGGGATTGGAAGATAGCCTTCAATGGAGCCAGGGGGTGTTGTACATATAGCTCGATATTCAGCACATAGGCGCCAACGGTGACCATGAGTATACCCACAATTCCCTGGAGAGCTATGGTTTCGCCTAACAGGATACCTGCTGTCAGAATGGTAAAAACAGGTGTAAAGCTCAGATACGGTATGCTCAACGACAGGGGTGATATCCTGATTGCCTTCAGATAGAGGTAATACGCAAACACCTCGAATGGAATTAATATGCATACAAGTAATATCAGTTCACGGCTCGGAAGGAAGGTTCCTCTAACTATAAGAAGGGGTATCAAAAAGGGGAGAGAAGCCAATGAAATAGCACAGCCTGATGTCCACTCATCATTGTCGCGCAGCAAAAGCTTGGATAACACATCCCCGGTAGAAAAAAAATAGGCAGCAGCCAGCGACAACACGAACCAGTTCATGGTTCTTTACTAACACAATCACACAGGGATGACTACTCAGGATCAAGATTCACCGACAGGTTGGGGTCGAATGTTAGACGGTTGGTAGGCGTTCACAGGTTCAAAGTTCACCGTTCAGTGTTGCTTTTTGTTTCTTAACTTTTCCTAAGACCGAACCCTGAACGTCTGAACCGTGAACCCGTAAATGGTTAAAGAAAAAGATCTTTTAGCGGGGCTTTACGTTTTGGTGTACCCAGTCAACAATGACCTCCAGGGAGGTACCAGGGAGGAAGATTTCTCGAACACCCATCGCCTTCAGTTTTTCTATATCTTCTTCAGGAATGATGCCGCCCCCGGTCACGATAATGTCATCGGCACCCTCGGCCTTTAGCAGATCCATGACTTTTCCAAACAGATAAAGGTGTGCGCCGGCCAGACTGCTGAGTCCGATCATGTCCACATCTTCCTGGATTGCGGCGCTGACAACTTGTTCAGGTGTTTGATGAAGACCGGTGTAGATGACCTCAAAGCCTGCGTCGCGGTAAGCCCTGGCAATAATCCTGGCCCCGCGGTCATGGCCGTCCAGCCCCGCTTTTGCCACAAGTATCCTGATCTTGCGTGCCATAGCTATGTCAACCTCTAAAACTTTTTGCGGTTCAGGAGTAACTGTGACCGTTTACAAAGTCTTGTGCAATTTAAGCTTTTGGGTAAGGAGTGCTCACCTTACGAAGTGGTTGAGATAAGCCCTTGTTCACCCCCACCCATCAAGGGAGAGGGGGTATTTTCGGCTTTTCACAAAGCCATCGACTTTACAGTACTTTCTCTAAAACGTGCCGGGGTCGCGGTAGATGCCGAATACCTTCCTAAATACATCGCACATCTCTTGCAATGTGGCATACGCTGATGCTGCCTCAATCAGGTACGGCATAACATTTTCGTTGCCGCTGCAAGCCTCCCCGAGTCTTTCGAGGGCGTTTTTAACTTCTTTTTCGTTCCGGCTATTTTTGACTTGATTTGTCCGGGCAATCTGTCGTTCTTCCAGGGCTTCGTCCGCACGGTAGATGTCTACAGGGATTTCTTCCTCAGTGGCATATTTGTTTACCCCAACCATTACCTTTTGCTGTCGGTCTATCGCGCGTTGAAATTTGTATGCTGCATCGGCGATCTCCATCTGGGGATAGTTCTTCTCTATCGCCTTTAACATACCGCCCATATCGTCAATCTTGTCGATATAATCGTAGGCGGCCTTTTCGATCTCGTCGGTCAGGGTCTCCACAAAGTAAGACCCGCCAAGTGGATCAATGGTGCTGGCTACACCAGTTTCTTCGGCCAGGATCTGCTGGGTTCGCAGGGCAATCGTTGCCGCCTCTTCCGTGGGAATTGCCAGGACTTCATCAAAGGAGTTTGTATGCAGCGATTGCGTTCCCCCTAACACAGCAGACAGGGCCTCCACAGTAGTGCGAACAACATTGTTAAACGGTTGTTGGGCAGTCAGGCTGCAACCTGCCGTCTGTGTGTGGAAACGGAGCCACAATGACCGCTCTGACTTTGCCTTAAACCGCTTTTTCATGATGTTGGCCCACATCCTGCGGGCTGCGCGGAACTTGGCAATTTCTTCAAAAAAATCGATATGTGAATTAAAAAAGAAAGAAAGACGCGGGGCAAATTCATCTATTTTAAGTCCACGTTCAAGGACTGCTTCTACATAAGCAATCCCATCCGCTAATGTGAAGGCAAGCTCCTGTACGGCCGTAGCACCTGCCTCACGGATATGGTATCCACTTATACTGATTGTATTCCAGCGGGGAACCTCCCGGGTTCCAAACTCGATTGTGTCTACAATAAGACGCATGGAAGGCTCCGGCGGGCACATGAAGGTCTTTTGGGCAATGAACTCTTTCAGCATATCGTTTTGTATTGTGCCGCCCAACTTTGCACGGGGAATGCCCCTTTTTTCGGCCATGGCGATATACATTGCCCAGAGGACCGGGGCAGGAGGATTGATCGTCATGGAGGTGGTAAGCCTGTCTACAGGGAGTCCGCTAAACAGGATTTCCATGTCCTTCAAAGTGTCTATCGCCACACCGCACCTTCCGCATTCACCGCGGGACATCGGGTCTTCGGTGTCATAGCCCATGAGGGTTGGCATATCAAATGCGGTAGACAGCCCGGTTTGTCCCTGGCTGACCAGGTAGCGAAAGCGCTTGTTTGTGTCTTCCGCACTTCCAAGACCTGCAAACATCCTCATGGTCCAGAGCTTGCCCCGATACATGGAAGTCTGCACGCCCCGGGTATAAGGATAACGCCCCGGGAATCCTAAGCGCGCCCTGTAGTCAAAGTCCTTCGTATCAGCGGGGGTGTATAGTTCCCGTATTTGCCTGCCGGAGACAGTCGTAAACTCATCTTTCCTGGGGGGTCTGACAGCAAGCTGTTTCTTCATCTGCTCCTGCCACGATCCTTTTTCTGAGTCAATCTCGCGAACTTCCTCTTCCCTGTATAATCTGCTCATAAGGCACCTCTTTAGAACTCGATACCGACCCGAGCAGCTTCTCCTTGGTCAAAGTAATGCTTGGTGCATTCCATTGTGGTGACCAGGTCAGCCTTTTGTATAATTGAATCGGGGGCGTAGCGGCCTGTGAGGACCAGCTCAACGTCTGCCGGCTTGCCATCCATGAGTTCCAGGACGGCGTGCTCATCAATCAGACCAAAGGAGACAGCTACATTGATCTCGTCCAGGACAAGGATGTCGCAAACTTTCTGGCTCAAGACCCTCCGGGCTTCATCAAGGGCTGTGCGGGCAAGGGCGATGTCGTGAGGATCCGGGTTCGTGCGGTCGACAAAACCGTCTCTTCCCATCGGTTTGATCACAAGGTGCGGGGAAAGACGCCTGGCCATGTTCAACTCTCCTGTCTCTTTTTGCCCTTTCATGAACTGAATTATGATAACCTTCAAGCCGCGGCCCAGGGCGCGCATGGCAAGACCAAGGGCAGCCGTAGTCTTGCCTTTCCCCTCACCGGTATAAACCTGGATAAGTCCCTTTTCCAGTCCCATCTATTCACCTTTTTGCAACTACTCACGTTGTCAGGTTCACGGTCCAGAGGTTCAGGGTTCGACGATTTCCCGATGAAATCGGGATTGCTTTGCCGTCCCGCAAAACGGGACTCCTCGCAATGACAGAATAGATTGCAATGTTATTTGGGAGTGACTACACTGCCTACTCCCTACTACCTGCTGCCTGCTTCTGTCCAACCTTGAACTACGACCTGAGGCGGGACTTTGAACCTACGTGTTACTCTTTTTTATTTTAAAAGTGCCCGCGATATGACCAGCCTCATAATCTCATTGGTTCCTTCATATATCTGGCAGATCTTGGCATCCCGCATGTGGCGCTCCATGGCAAACTCCTTGCAGTATCCGTATCCTCCCAGCATCTGAACACCCTCTACAGCCGCCCGCATAGTGACATCGGAGGCATAGAGCTTCGCCATGGCCGACTCTTTTTCAAATGGCTTTCCCTGCCCTTGAAGCCAGGCAGCCCGAAGCAAGAGCAGTTCCGCTGCATCTAATTCGGTGGCCATGTCTGCAAGTTTCCACTGGATTGCCTGAAAACGGGAAATTGGTCTCCCGAATTGTTCTCTGACCTTCACGTATTCCAGCGCCTCCTCCAGGACGGCTCTGCCGATCCCGATGGCTTGAGCGGCAATACCGAGACGGCCTGCATCCAATGTTGTAAGCATCTGTCGCATCCCCGCCCCACGCTCGCCAAGCATATTTTCTTTCGGGATGCGTGCGTCGGCGAAAACCATCTCGGCGGTTCCCGAGGCTCTGATTCCCATTTTCTCTTCCACACGACTCACCGAAAACCCCGGCGTATTCTTCGTGTCGAAAATAAAAGAACTAATTCCCTTATATCCCTTCCCCTTGTCTGTAACAGCCGCCAGGACGCAGTAGCTTGCCACATTGCCGTTGGTAACGAACTTTTTCTCGCCGTTTATCACCCAACTGTTCCCATCAAGCTCCGCCGTTGTCCGTATCGAGGCGACATCTGAGCCTGCTCCAGCTTCTGTGAGGGCATAGCAGCCAATTGCCTTCCCGCTTGCCACCGGTGTGAGGTATTTAACCTTCTGGTCGTGATTGCCAAATGTGTGAATTGGAAAACAATACAAAGAGTTGTTCACCGACATAATTACCCCTGTAGAGGCACATGCCCTGGAAATCTCCATCACTGCCAGGACATAGGAAACATAATCCATGCCTGCCCCACCGTATTGCTCTGGAATGGCAATGCCCATCAAGCCTAATTCTCCCATCTTTTTGCATATTTCGGCAGGGTGTTCCTTAGTTTCGTCGAGCTTTGCCGCCACAGGCTTGATCTCGTTTTCCGCAAAACGCCTGCACATATCCCGTATCATCTTCTGCTCTTCGGTTAGTTCGAAATCCATAGAACAACCTCCTTAATAGTGCCTGAACGAAAACCACATTCAGGGGAAATCCGAAGTCCGAAATTCGAAATTCGGTATTAGTTTAGCTTTTTGAAAATATTATTGCGGACAGGCCATCCGATTGGAGACCGTCTCAAACTCAGACAGCGAGCCAGTCTCCAATCGGATGGCCTGTCCGCTCCGTATGTCTGTTTTTTTAAAAGAGCTAAAGTGTTACGAAATTCGAAACAAATCCGAATATAAAATGACAGAATGACCAAAACTAACACACCTGCCGGCCGACAGGCTGAAAATCCGATCGACCACTCAATCACTCGACTACCGGACCCATTTCATACCAGCTTTCCGGTAAACTTTGGTTTGCGCTTTTCCAGAAAGGCGGTGGTTCCTTCCTTCTGGTCAGGGCTGGCAAAACACATAGCAAATGTATCGGCCTCGAGAGCACATGCGGTTTTGAGGTCTGCATCAAATCCGTTGTTGATGACGTGCTTGATGGCCCGGAGAGAGACCATGCCCTTATCGGCTATGGTTTTCGCGATCTTCATGGTCTCATCAATCAATGTGTTTGCTGGAAATACCCTTGTGACGAGGCCCATGGCGAAGGCTTCCTGAGCACTAATGATACGCCCTGTCATGCAAAGTTCTTTAGCGCGAGCCTTCCCCACCAGGCGGGCAAGGCGTTGTGTGCCGCCGAAGCCGGGGATAATGCCGAGATTAATTTCCGGCTGTCCAAACTTTGCATCCTCCGAGGCGCACACAAAATCACACGCCATGGCAATCTCGCATCCCCCCCCCAAGGCAAAGCCGTTTACGCAGGCAATCGCCGGAATATCCATGGCTTCCAGTGCGAACAGGGCCTCCTGGCCGGCCTGTGCAAATTGCCTGGCCCCAAGTGGGTCAAGGCCTTGCAATACCTGGATGTCTGCACCGGCAACAAATGCCCTGCCTGCGCCCGTGAGCATGAGCACCTTCGCCTGGTCTTTTTTTTGTAC
>QMMV01000116.1 GCA_003647435.1 Deltaproteobacteria bacterium
TGCTCCTGATTCCCGTAAACAGCATAATACGTGTAATCTCCAGGCGCTAATGGCTGGGTTTCAAAATAGCCCTGATCATTAACCGGATAGATGCCAACCAGGTTGCCGTCTGCGTCAAACACCTTGACACGCACACCGCGCAGGACCTGGCCGTTCACTGTTACTGTCCCATTTTTCCGCTCGGCCCCCGAAGCGAGGGTGAAATCCACGGTGACGTTTGTCGCCGTCAAGTCGAACGGGTCTGAAGTCGCTTCAAGGTACATCGGATCATAAGGATGGACGACCAGGCGGTAGCTTCCAGCCGGCTCGGTGAAACTGTAAGTGCCATTACGCACCGTGGTTTCGTCAACATACCAGTAGCCTCCGGCAGCAGCCATCGGCTTTTGCAGCTCCACGACAGAGCCATTGGCCTGTGTGCCCCCTTGATAAGTCACACTCCCGCTGATCGTATATTCAGGTGCGTGAACGGTGATACTTCCACCTTCCAGCGAAGCAGTATACACAGGGGTCGGATAATATCCTTGCGCATTTGAATAAGCTGCAGGCATGCCGACGAGGACGGGAATAAAGGTGGGTGCGTCATATCCGGCGTCGGGATTTTCAATTATCGTTTTCAGCAGCTCTATCGGGTACGTGCCGTCGCCGCCCTTGATGCGAAACTTTGCCTTGAAAAGCCTCGTGCCCGTGAGTGCACGGGCCGATGCGGCCGCGACTGCCACCCTGCCGAACTTATTACCGTCCGGATCGGCCAGGTCGTTTGCCTGGTAGAACAGGGTATCTCCGACCACCTCGGCCGTATAGCCGGTATATGTGCCCGCTTCTCCTGTTGTCGTAGTATAGTATTCAGAGGCGTCGCTGATGGCCTTTGTCTCCTGCTCGAGACCCACAAATTCAAAGATATCAGGGTCGTATCCAAGCGTGAAGGCAACGCCACCGACCTCTACCCCCTGGTCTAAGCTCATCGTTATCGGCAATGTCGCCGTGTAACCAACATCGCCGGAGTCGCTTCCCACGGTGAGCGTGTTAGCCGTAGCCGTTCCAAAGACCATGAAACAACTGAGCAGCAGAACAGCTAAACAGACTGAGAATTTCTTTGTGTTATTCATATTAAACCTCCCTAACCGAATAAACCGGAAACTCGAAGTACGAAATACGAAATCCTAAACAAATCCAAACAAAATGTTATGGACGCAGAGCGTCCAGTGATATGTGTTCCCACGCTGAGCATGGGAACCAGGATTAGTCCTCGCCACACCTCTATTTACCGGTCATTTCTCTGAACCGGGCTATTCTTTTTAAGGCCTCGATCCTGTTTATGTGCGAGGCCTTCATCTCTTTAAACTTGTTCGCCTCATCTGCGTAGACCTGCAAAAGAGCAAGCTTTTTTTCAGGGTCTTTTGCAGAGGCAATCTCTTCTCGAAGCAGCATAAGCTCCTGATAGTGCTGCGCCTCTTTGCGCTCGAGGTCCTTTTGCAAGAAAAAGATCGGGGAAATACCGCTTTCAGGCCCCTGATATGCGTCGCCGGGCACTGTCTGAGAAGGGATGAGGATGCCCCTGCTTTGAAGGTTGCCATAAGTGACAAATTCTTCTCCGGAGCCAACCATAACAGTTTTGAAAACCTTGCCTCGATCAGCCTTTTTGATCCTTGCGGTTTCAGGCAGAACGGAGACTACTTTTCCCGTAAACGTTCCCCCGGGATAAATCTTCAGTGAGGTGAGCTGCCATGCTGATCCCTTCTTACTATAGATGGCGGCGTAATTATATCCCTTGAGCAGCGATTTTAAAGCATCTTCCAGCGGTTTATTATCAATATCAGCATTGATAAGCCCCGGGCGGAGCTTTTCGGCTACCGCTATCTCGACCCCTGTGGTTTTCGAAACCTCTTTCAGCAATTGCAATAGGGGGGTCCCGCTCGCTTTGACCGTGATCCGGCCATCCTGGAAGGAAAGCACAGGCTTATCAGGTGCCGTTGCTGCCCGGACAACAGAGGGCATCAACAAACAGGCAACTACCATCATTACAGTGATACTCAATTTACAGAAACCGGGAAGCTGAAAAAAGCCACCCTGGCTCCCTCTTGCCAAAAGAGGGAAATATGCGATGTAAACACCACACCGTTCTTTTTGGGGGGCAGTGCCCGCTCTAAAGTGCTCAATCTTCATTCGTTTAACCCTGAACCGTGAACCTGAGTGGTCACGCTGCATCAATGGATCTTCCCGAAATTATCAGACGTTCTGTTGTCCGTAATCCGTTGCAAAACAAGGAGGATTTGGTCGGCCTCCAGGGAACCGCCCACAGGCGAATATCGGCTCAAAAGGCAATCACGCCAGAGGGACCAAAAAAACTCGATTTAGCAAAACGGCTGTGGTGGAGGTGTGGCCTGTTTCGGGTCAACAGATTGAAAAGGTATGTCCTTATATTCCTTGAAGATTGTTACTGACGGGATGTGGCTGAAAGCCTGGGAGGAATAAACAGCCAGGAAAGCGGATGCGGCTGAAACTGTTTTCTGGTCTTCTTTTTGTATCCGGGTCTCACAACCTGACAGGGCCCGGAAGGCTTTGACGGCAGGCACGAGATATGCGGTCAGGCTTTTTGATCCCGGCAGCGGGGAATCAGTACCGGATTCAGACAGAATCTGCAGGGCCTGGACGGCAATGATGGCGTCTTTTAGATCAATCTTGCTGTTTCCGTCGACATCACCGGATAAAAACCCTGTTGTCAGCAGATTGGCAAGAAAAAAGAAGACAAGTATGACAGCCGCTATATGTCGCATTAGAAGCCTCTGTGAGGTACAGCGCCAGCGTGAATCCTTAGCTCACTGGTGCAAGTAACAGGAAAATAAGCTCCTGTCAAGGATAAAATCTCAGGTTTCGCACCTTTCGACCGGATCCCAATGTACTTTGCCTTGACTTATTGAAAACACGGTCGAGGGTGGCCGTATCGTGACTGCCTACGGCCACCGCAAACAAAAGAAGGAGGAAATTCCCATGAGTCGAAGATGAAGAAGAAGCTAAGCATGACCCATGACATGTTATCTACATATAACATGCCTCCCTCTCGTGCAATGAAATCCATCACACCTTTTGTGTGAAATTTGACACCACGATGGCAAATCGGGGCTATCGCTACCGACCTCCGACTTCTTCCCCCCGTGAAATTCGTTTACTACAGAGAACCGTATTTCACCGGGGCGACCTCTGACCTCCCGGGTAGTTACGTGCCGTCCCCATTTTTTGTTGACACCAGGGAGGATCCATGTTTACATGTAACCATATAATGTAGTCACAAGAGGAGGGGAAATGATCAAGTCAAATATCAGGGAAGTAAAGGCCAAATTGTCTGCTTATCTTTCCAGGGTGGAACAAGGGGAAAAAATTATGATTGTCCGAAGAGGCAAGTCTGTGGCTATCCTGGAACCGGTTGAACATGCGGTCCCATTGCCCAGTCTGAAAGAGTTCCGTCAACAAATAAGCATGAAGGGCCTGCCTGCTTCTGAAACCATTATCAGAATGCGAAAGGAATCCAGATATTGACGGACCTTCACTACATAGATACTTCCTATTTAGTTCCTTACTACCTCCCCGAAGCAAACAGTGAGATGGTAGAGAAAAAGCTGCTGAAGCTGCCGGCGGGCTCCATAATGATCAGTCCCCTTGTTCGGGCCGAGTTTGCCTCGCTTCTATCAAGAAAGTACAGAACAAAGGAAATGACTGAAGCAGATGCCCGACGCGTCATGACAACCCTGGATCGACATCTGAATATCGGAGCTCTGCGTCTCACTTCCATAGACTCCTGCGACTTCAAAAAAGCAACCGAATGGATCATGACAATGAAACATTCCTTGAGGGCGCCTGATGCTCTTCACCTCGCTGTAGCAGCTCGACATGATGCTGTATTCTGGACCCTGGACAAGGCTCTTGCCCGAGCCGCCAGGTGGGCAGGGCTTAAAACACGCAAATGAAGGATTTAAAGTGCCCGGTTATTTCTCCGACTGCCCACTCCCTGCTGTCTCCTGGCTCCTGTCTCCTGGCCCCTGGCTACTTATAACCCTCTCAATGATGGCCTGAAGGCGGGGGGCGGTATGCCCGGCTGCCTTGATAATATCTTCAAAGCGGGCGGGTTGGGGATTATCGGGAAGATTCATGTTTGTAATGACGGAAAACGCCAGGATGGCCATCCCTGCATGGGCGGCTGCTATTATCTCGGCCACGGTTGAAAGCCCCACGGCATCAGCACCGATAGTCCTCAAAAAACGTATTTCGGCCGGCGTTTCAAGAGACGGCCCGGCAAGGCCGACATAAACCCCTTCCTGGAGGCGAACGCTTTCCCGCAGGGCAGCCTCTTTTGCCAGCGCCATAAGATTCCGGTCATAGACCCTGGACATGTCCGGAAACCGCGGGCCCCACTCATCTATGTTTGGCCCGATTAGGGGATTGTCTCCGGTAAGATTGATATGATCGACTATAAGCATGATGTCGCCCGTATTAAACAGAGGGTTTATTCCACCGGCGGCATTGGTCAATATGAAAGTCTTTATCCCGAGCACTTGCATCACCCTTATCGGTATGGTAACCTCCTTCATGCTGTAACCCTCGTAATAATGGAAGCGACCCTGCATCGCCAGCACCCTCTTTCCGTTGATCTCGCCACATAACAGCCTTCCATGGTGCCCCGGAGCCGTGGATACAGGAAAATTCGGAATCTCGCTGTAGCTGACGGCCTTCAGATTTTGGAGGCTTTCCGCCGCCCTGCCAAGGCCGGTTCCCAAGAGTAGACCTATGCCGGGTGTGGTTTCAATCCTCGAATGAACAAAATCAGCAGCCTCAAGGACTTTATCTTTGAATGATTTCATGGTAACATTCCTCTCCAATGTCAGAATTGCTTACAAAAACCGGAGTCGTAAAAGCGGTGCAGGGGCATATGGCGGTGGTGGTAACCACATATGAACCCGAGTGCGAAAGCTGCAAGGCAAAGGAAACCTGCACCTTCCTCGGGGGGAGCGGCGGCAACGTGGAGGTAAAGGCTCGAAACACCGTGCGGGCTGAGGTCGGAGATATCGTAACCATAAGCGTGCCTTCGTCTTCAGTGCTTAAGGCCTCATTTTTTGTCTATATGGTACCGATACTGGGTCTTATATGCGGAATACTTTTTGGATACCTGCTGGCAAAGCTATTTACCTTAAATGAAAACCTCCTCGTGGGCAGCCTTGCCGGGATCGGGCTTTTCAGTTCGTTCCTCTGGCTTAAAAAGAAAGGGGATAGGCTTGCCGAAACGCGACAGTATATCCCCGAAATCACATCAAAGCAAACGGCCTCGTAAAAAGCCCGTTTGAGATGCCGGTTGCCGGATACCGGGAGTCATTACCCGCTGCAGGTGACTACCTGAAGAAAAGGCAAAATCCGAATCTTGAAATCCGAAACTCGAAACAAATTTGAATACCGATTTCGTATTTCGTGCTTCGTATTTCGAATTTCGAATTTTTGATCGAAAAAACATGGTTTTTGGTCAAGTAGGGACGATTCACGAATCGCCCCTACCCCCTCTTTTCAATTCCTCTACGAGTCGATATGGGATGCGCATCTCTCCTCTGCCCACCCCAATGAAAACCCCCGGCTTCGCTGCTCCGTGAAAGTCGGTACCGCCTGTCATGAGAAGACCGTGACGCCGTGCGAGGCGCTCGTACAGGGCTGTCCGTACAACGCTATGGTCGGGATAATAAACTTCCAGGCCTTTAAGCCCGGACTGCTTCAGGTCAGCGATGATTGCCTCCAGCTCCGCCTCGCTTTTCGCATTGAGGGTAAAAGGATGAGCAAGGACCGGCACTCCTCCCGCGCGCAAAATGGTCTGTATCGCCTCCGAGGGTGACAGCCGGTACCGCGGGACATAGGCAGGCCCGGACTTTTTTAAGAACCTGGCAAAGGCCTCATCCATAGTCTGCACCGCACCTTTTTGCACCAGCACCCGGGCAATGTGCGGTCTTCCGACCTGGCCCCCGCCGGAAACCTCAACCACTTCGTCGAAGCGTATATCTATCCCGAGCAGCCGCAGCCTTTCAATAATCTCGTGGTTCCTGTTATCCCGGCTTTTCTGCAGTTTCCGGAGGGTCTCGTTCAAGCACGGATCATCTACGTCAATAAGATAGCCAAGGATATGCATCGTGCCCGGGGTATAATCGGCACTTATCTCGACGCCTGAGAGAATTTCAAGGCCCGAGTCCCGAGCAGATGCCATTGCTTGAGCAGAGCCGTCAACGGTATCATGGTCTGTAATAGCAATAGCCCGAAGCCCTATATTTTTCGCTGTTCGAATAATCTGTAGCGGGGAAAGGGAACCGTCGGAAGCGGTAGAATGGATATGGAGGTCAACGTAGGCAGTCTTCTGAGAATCTATTTCCATGCCAAGACATGTGTGGTCAGAATTGAAGTGAACTGAAGTTGGCGAGTATCTACCGAAGTATCCTGCGACAAAGGCACCAGGACACCAAAACCAACCATAGAACTTTTCTTTATTCGTATCAGTTTAGCTTTTTGAAAATATTATTGCGGACAGGCCATCCGATTGGAGACCGTCTCAAACTCGAGCCTAACTGAGCGTAAAGAAAAAACAGCGCTTAGAAGTTCAAATAACATCCA
>QMMV01000117.1 GCA_003647435.1 Deltaproteobacteria bacterium
GCTCCGCTGGCATCTCTTTTTACTTTGGTAATTCCCGGATACTGCTCTTCCAGCTCCTGAAGGGATATGGACTGCTGCTTTACGATTTGGAGTAAGCGTTCATTTTCTTTCATAAGATCTTTCTGTTGGAGCGCATGGCGAATCGTTACAGACAGATCAAGCACATTGCAGGGTTTTGTTAAGAAGCGATAGATTTCCCCCTCGTTAATAGCCCGTATTGCTGATTCAAGACTTGCGTGTCCTGTAAGAATGATTCGAATAGTATCCGGATATTTTCGGCGGACAACCGCAAGAAATTCTGATCCGGACATACCGGGCATTAGTTCGTCTGAAATCACCACGTCTACCTGATGGCGAGTTAGGATGCCGAGAGCATCTTCCGCTGAAGCGGCGTACAGGATATCATACGGCTCATGTGAAAGGGCATCTTCCAGAACGTTCCTTATGGCAGGTTGGTCGTCAACAATTAAGACTGTGTGCTGCATGACGGCTGCTCCTTTGATAATTATTAACTATTTATTGGCACTCCCTGTTTGTTAGGTTTGGGGCAGGCTTCACTTCGTGTCGCAGGCTCAGCCCAACCGATAGCTACTTTTCCCTATCCATTTAGACCCCTCCCGCCAGGGGAGTGATTACTTTGGGATGCAATAGCAATGCCACTTTGTCACTTTTGGGACGTATTTCGATTCTTCAACAAGAAGTAGCGCCGCAATACGGAGAAAAAATACTCTTGAAGGAATACAAGATTGCCGGTATAAGAAGAGGTGCCACGAAAGAGATTCAGATCCCCAGACTTTTATCCTCAACCTTTACAGAGGAAAATCGAATGAAGATAAAACCTCTTCGGCTTTGGATTTTCATCCTTCTCTTTGCCATTGCACTGGTATTTGGAGCGGACGCGGCGGTTCCGGCAGAAGAAACAACAGAACCTTCACTGGATGTGGTGATCAAAATCAGCCAGCTCGAGAAAACTCTCGAAGTTATCGATGACGTTTCAGGCATCGATCCTCGTCAACCCACGAAATCCCCCACCGCCCAGATCAGGGTTATGGCCCACGGGACGAAATGGATTGACCCGGAGCGCTCAATCGTAATAGGCATGAAATTTGTCAACGGCCAACCCGAAACAGCACTACTGATTCCTTTCCAACAGCCCAATGTCAATTTCCAGACAGCATACAACGGCCTGTCCGGGCCGGATTACTACATACTCAGGTTGCCGCCAGGCGAACAGGCAAACATCTCCAATGCCTTAAAGGCGGCACTAATCGCTGCTTCCCGTCGCAAGGGGAAAGCTTCGTTATCTGTCGAACTGGCCGTTGCCAGACTGCTGGAGATGGCAGGCAAGCAGATCCAGGCAGGGTTAAATCTGTTGGGGCATGTATCCCAAACTAAGGGAAGCGAAAAGGTTGGCCTGACTTCCCAGGAAATCCAGGAAATGTTCTCAAAAATAGTCGACACTGCGGGGCAGCTCAAAACCCTCAGCTTCGGGTTTGACATTAACAAAAAGAACCTTGCCACCTTTCTTGAAGCCCAGGCGGTAACCGGGAGCAAGCTTGCCGGGATCTTTTCCCCTCAGCCTGGCAAGACCATCCTTCTGGGCGGTTACCGGCCGGGATACCAGATTAACTTCCGCTCCCGGAACTATGACATATGCCCCATGATTGAAGTGTTGAACGATTGTTTTGGTAAGCTTTACAAAAAGATGGGAATCAACTTTTCAGACTTGGTCACAATCTGTCATTGTTTCACGGGGGAAATGGCAGGGGGTATGTCGTATGGCCCAAACGGGATGAGCATGGAAATAATCAGCGTCCTCAAAGACACCGAGACCCCGGCGGACTTCCTGGAAACCGTCTATTTGCCTTGGCTGATGAAATTCAGCCGGGATATGGCTGGCAGCATGGAAAGACAACTCGGCAGGAAAGTCAAACCGCTATATGCCCGAACGGCTGACAGCACGGTAGCAGGTTACAAGGTTATTGGTATCAAGAGCAAGGTCCCTTATCCTGTCGGGCCGGTGGTCGCTCGAACCACCAAGACCCTCCGCACGGTGAAGTACGAATCGCGCATGACCACCGTCGGGAACTTTCTACTGATTGCCCCCGATGATAAACGGATGGCCGAGTTGATAAGGATTGTTAAGAAACTCAAGAAAAGGCCGTCAAAGGGACCGTTAATGAGAATGGACATTGACATCGGTGCATACCTTGCCTCTATCTCTGAAATGATACCCGTGTTGCAACGAGTCCCTCAATCGATCCCTGAAATAGGCAAAGCGACTTGTCTGCTGGACATGAAAGACGGCCGGCTCTCCGCCAGGTCGTCCGTCAGAACAGATGACGTCAAAAAGGTAATAGCTCTGTTTAAAAACCTACGGCTTCCTGTTACCGCCGCAAGAGAAAAAAGAAAACTGCCCGAAAGCTTTCCTGAACCAAAAAAACTGGCTGAACCACCGAGAAAGGATGCAACATACTGGTTAGACAAGGGAGCCCTTTGCTCGACATACGGAAACGATAAGGCGGCAATCAGATACTTTAAGAAGGCGATTAAACTCGATCCCAAAAACAGTGAAGCATATTTCTACCTGGGCCTCTCATATGGGGAAATAGGTGAATATAAAAAGGGCATAGCTTCGATTAACAAGGCCCTCGATCTCTGCCCCGGAGAAGGGATCTATCTTTATGGCAGAGGAAGACTTTATCTCCTGGCAGGTGACAAACCCGGCGCCCTGAAGGATTTCAAGCGTGCTGCAGAGTCAGGCAACCAGGAGGCCCGGGATTACCTGAAACACTCACAGCAGAGGCTTTTTTAACTCTTGTATGAAGCCTTTCACCCTTTTCACCATGCCGCTGCTTTTGTGATGCCGCGCAATGATATTGACAAGGGCGCTTCCCACGATGATGCCGTCTGCGTGTGGGGCAAGGTCAGCCACCTGGGCGGCGGAGCCGATGCCGAAACCGACAGCCACCGGGTTGCGGACTTGCTTTCGCGTGCTGTCAAGCTCATGGATCAGATTGGCAGGAAGTTTCTTTCTCGCACCGGTCACACCAGTTACTGAGACATAATACAAAAACCCCCTGCTAAGGCTGTCGGCTTTTTTGATTCGATGCGGGGGGCTTGTGGGCGCAACCAGAAAGATGGTATCAAGCCCATGCTCCACAGCCACCCTGTGCCAGGGTGCGGCTTCTTCAACCGGCAGATCGGGCACGATGACGCCATCAATTCCCGCATCTGCGGCTGCAACAGCAAATTTTTCCATAGGATACTGATACAACAGGTTATAATAACTCATCAGGACGATCGGTATTTTAACCGCCTTTCGGACATGCTTGACCATGTTTAGAATCGCCTGCAACGTAACCCCTGAGGCAAGAGCCCTCTGCCCCGCAGCCTGAATCGTCGGCCCATCCGCTATCGGATCAGAAAATGGCGCACCTAACTCCAGCACGTCTGCGCCTGCTTCTTCTATGGCCACAATGAGATCACCGGTGAGATCAATGGTCGGGTCACCTGCGACAAGAAACGGCATCAGGGCGGTCCCCTCGTTTTTTCTGATAGCTTTAAAAAGACGGTCTATTCTGTTCATGGTTTTCTTCCCTTTAAAATGTTGGGTAACACTTTAGCTCTTTTAAAAAACAGACATACGCAATAATATTTTCAAAAAGCTAAACTGATACAATGTTTGCAACAATATCGAGGTCCTTGTCTCCACGGCCTGAGAGGTTGATGATGACAACATCGTCTCTGGCAAAACCTGACACACCTTTGCATACAGCAGCCACAGCGTGCGAACTCTCAAGGGCCGGGATAATCCCGTCTGTTTCCGAAAGCAACTGAAACGCCTTTAGGGCCTCTTCGTCTGTAACCGATACATATTCAGCCCGCAGGGTGTCCTTGAAAAAGCTGTGTTCCGGGCCGACACCAGGATAATCAAGACCTGGAGCCAGCGAGTGTGCCTCAGATATCTGGCCTTCATCTGTTTGAAGGAGGTAGCTTTTTGCTCCATGCAAGATGCCTACGTGCCCTGCGCAAAGGGGGGCCGAGTGTCTGCCGCTTTCTATCCCGCTGCCTGCCGCCTCCACGCCGATAAGGCGCACTCTATCTTTCATGAACGGGGCAAAAAGACCAAGCGCATTGCTCCCGCCGCCTACACAGGCTACAAGCACATCGGGGAGCCGACCTATCGCCTTCTTTATCTGGCGTTTTGCTTCTTTGCCAATGATAGATTGAAACTCACGCACAATAGCCGGATAAGGGTGAGGGCCAACGACAGAGCCGATCACATAATAGGTATCGGAAACATTGGTTACCCAGTCTCTGAGAGCCTCGTTGATGGCATCCTTCAGTGTTCGACTCCCAGAGGCCACCGGTATCACTTCAGCCCCTAAAAGCTTCATCCGCATGACATTGATGGCCTGGCGCTTGATGTCTGTTTCTCCCATATAAATGGCACACGGTAACCCAAGGAGGGTAGCCGCCGTCGCTGTGGCAACGCCGTGCTGTCCGGCGCCGGTTTCTGCAATGATACGCCGCTTGCCCATCGTCCTGGCCAAAAGTACCTGGCCTATGGTGTTGTTGATCTTGTGTGCCCCCGTGTGGGCAAGGTCCTCACGCTTCAGATATATTTGAGGCCCCCCCAGCTTCTCAGTCAGCCCCTCGGCAAAGTAAAGCGGAGTTGGCCGCCCCACGTAGTTCTGGAGATAAGCGGCCAGGGTCTTTTTGAATTGTCTGTCCTTCCTGTAACAACGGAATGCCTCATCCAGTTCAATTAGGGCAGGCATGACAGTTTCTGGCACAAACTGCCCGCCGTACGGCCCGAAGTAACCTTTTTTCTTTTTACTCATTTATTATCTCCTGTCCGGTGATTGACCGAAAATATATGTTTTCGGTGAAAAACTCGTCCTGCTATGCGAACTTCGGATGACGAAAACATCGAGTTTCCAATATGTTGCTTCAGGTTATTTCGTCACTTAGGTATTCGGTAACACTTTAGCTCTTTTAAGAAACAGACATACGCAATAATATTTTCAAAAAGCTAAACCGATACGGTATTCGAGTCTGTTTCGTGCGTGGAATTTCGATATTCGGATTTATTGGCCGGACCCGGGCAATTTACCCCTTTCGTGTCTCGTATCGTACCTGTTCCACAAAACGCCGCATCTTCAAATGATCTTTTATCCCGGGCGCTGATTCCACGCCGCTGCTTATATCCACACCGTAGGGGTCGACCGTGGATACCGCCTCTTTGACATTTTCCGGTGTAAGCCCGCCGGACAGGATCACGGGACCATAATCTTTTGCCTCTCTTGCAATGACCCAGTCAAACGTTTTCCCCGTACCCCCGGCTTGTCCTTTTACATACGTGTCGAGTACAAACCCGCCAACACTGTCGCTGTAGGCGGCCATCGCTTTCAGACTTTGCCTGCTGCTGACGCGTATAGCCTTGAGGACGCTGAAATCTAAGGCCCTGCAGTATTCCGGCGATTCACTCCCGTGGAGTTGAATCCAGTCAAATTTACAAAAAGCGGCTATTTGCCGCAAGGAGTCAAGATCCATGTCCACAAATACACCGACAGTGCTTACAAAAGGCGGAAGCGAGCTTGTTATCTTTCGAGCCATCTCTGGTGTAATTCTTCTTGGGCTTTTTGCCAGGACAAACCCCACTGCATCGACACCAAGGCTTGCGGCAAACTGTGCGTCAGCCTCACGGGTGATGCCGCAAATCTTGATTCTCGGCATTGAAAAGCTCCTTTATCTTGGCGCCTATATCTTCTGCTTTCATCAGCGCGGTGCCCACCAGCACCGCATCAACGCCAACCTCTCTGAGACGCCGGATGTCGTCGGCGGTCTCAATACCGCTTTCACTCACACAGAGAATCCCTTCCGGGATAGCGGCAGAAAGGCGTTCGGTCGCAGAAAGGTCTACAGAAAAAGTTTTTAAGTCCCGGTTGTTTATGCCAATTATCCGGGCGCCTGCTTCAATGGCCCGATCCCGTTCTGCCTCTGTGTGAACTTCCACTAAAGCTGCCAGCCCAAGCTCTCTGCAAAGAGCAAGAAACCCTTTCAGCTCATTGTCTACAAGGATGGCTGCAATAAGCAACACGGCATCCGCCCCGGAGACACGTGCTTCGTAGATCTGGTAAGGATCGATAACAAAATCCTTACACAGCACGGGAATACGAATTGCCTCTTTGACCTGTTTCAGACTTGCAAGGCTTCCGCCAAAAAATGCAGCCTCAGTTACCACGGAAACGGCTGCTGCGCCAGAAGCCTCATAGATCGTTGCAATATCGGCCGGGGCAAAATCTTTCCGAATCAGGCCGGCAGAAGGGGAGGCTTTTTTTACCTCGGCAATCAGCGCAATCTCTGAAGAACCGCTAATAGCCTGTTGAAAGCGGCGTGTCGTCTGTGTTCGATGCACCTGTTCTTTCAAGACGAAAAACGGCACAGCCTCCTTCCGATGCACAAGCTCTTTTCTTTTATGTGCTACAATCCGATCCAGAATCATTTGGTGCCCATTGCTCCGTTGTTCCAGTATTCCAATTGTGAGCGAAGCGAAGTAAGTTCTACGAGCTTTTACATCCAGCATCCAGCACCCAGCACCCAGCATCCAGCACCCAGC
>QMMV01000118.1 GCA_003647435.1 Deltaproteobacteria bacterium
GGATTTACAGGATCCTCATGATTCCTTTTCCTGCTCTCTCTTGCCGGACGAAAGAGAGACCGAGAAACCGCCTTCGGCGTGCAAGGCCTCACGAGTTCCCCCGAAGCCTACAAGCAGATCGCCGACTCCCAAGCTCCTTTATTCCACTGGGATCGCCGGCCGGCTTCTTTCCGCTTCTCGTCCGGAGAAGCGGAAAAACCATCCTGTCAATCCTGTCAGAAAAAAACATTGGACAGGATTTACAGGATCCTCAGGATTCCTTTTCCTGGTCTCTCTTGCCGGACGAAAGAGAGACCGAGAAACCGCCTGCGGCGGGCAAGGCCTCACGAGTTCCCCCGGAGCCTACAAGCCGCTCGCCGACTCCCAAGCTCTTTTATTCCACTGCGATCGCCGGTTGGCTTCTTTCCGCTTCTCGTCCGGAGAAGCGGAAAAACCATCCTGTCAATCCTGTCAGAAAAAATATTGGACATGGACCGGATAGGAGCACAGGTACTCTATTGCTCTCACCGTGGCGAAAACATTACAACTCTCACCGCCCGTGCCGATTTTGATGCTTTGATGCCTTTACAATGATGATTTTTGATGCTATGATGCCTGCATGAGAACGACCATAGACATAGAAGACCACATCCTACGACAACTCAAGGAGAAGGCGCACCGCACGGGCCGTCCCCTCAAGAAAGTGGTGAATGATGCGCTCTTAATGGGATTGTCTCAAGCCCGGAGACCTAGGCCCACCAAACGATATCGCACCAGGACCTATTCCATGGGCTATCCGCCGAAAGGGAACCTGGACAAGGCCCTTGAGATCGCCATGGTGCTGCAGGATGAAGAAATTGCGCGGAAGCTTCGACTCAGAAAATGAAGTTGATCGATCTCAATCTCCTCATCTACGCCGTCAACCGTGATGCGCCTCTTCATCGGGAGGCACGCCAGTGGTGGGAGGAGTGCCTTTCCGATACCGAAATCATCGGTTTGGCCTGGGTCGTGATCCTGGGGTTTTTACGCATCACGACCAGTGACCGCATCCTTCCGCGCCCCCTCACCGCCGAGGAAGCGATCCGATTGATGGAAGAATGGCTGGAGCGGCCCGCCGTTTCGGTGGTATCTCCCACGGAACGTCACTGGGATATTTTCCGGCAAATCATCGGGCCCCTTGGGACTGCGGGCAACCTGACGACGGATGCCCACCTGGCGGCCCTTGCCATCGAAAACGGGGCCACCCTCTGTTCCACGGATATTGATTTCGCTCGTTTCCCGATGCTCCGGTGGGTCAATCCCCTAAACCCCCGGCAACCCATCCCAACCAGGATGTAATCCGTGTCCTCCGCGTCTCTGTGGTGAAAACAAGATCATAGGGGACAGGTACTCTATTCTTCTCATCCTGAGAAGCGGAAAAACCATCCTGTCGATCCTGTCAGAAAAAACATTGGACAGGATTCACGGGATCTTCAGGATTCTTTTCCTGGTCCCTCTTGCCGGACGAAAGAGAGACCCAGAAACCGCCTCCGTCGGGCAAAAATCCCGCCCGGGGGAGCACTTCAATATAGGCCGGTCACAATCAGCAACTTCTTATTGATCTCCTCCATTGTCTCAGACGTAACGCTCCCTATCTTCGGCCATATCAGGCGCTTTTTATCTATACACCGCAACTGAAATACTTTTACCTTTGAATCATCCCTCAGACCAGTGTCCCCTTTCGGTATGAAAACCTCGTGAAAATGGATCTTTTTCCCGCCGGCCTTTGTGACGGGAGCCACGATGACCAGTGGTCCGCTCCGGTTGGCCGCATCCGGGGAAATAATGACTGCGGGACGCGTCTTCTTGATCTCCACGCCGATTGCGGGATCCAGGTTCACCCAAAACAAATCTCCTCGATTAGGGAAACTCATCTCCAATCCTCGAGACTTGCTTCTTCCCAATCATTATTCAAGGTGACATCCTCCTTGGCGGATTGCCTGCAGGCACGAGCCAGACTCTCATCTATGAATTTTCGTTTGAGTTCGCGTAGGTAGGCCCGACACGCCTGATCAAGGAATTCCTTTCTTGTTGAAAATGGATTGTTTCGGTCGATCTCCTCCAGCAATTCCTTTTCGAGAATGATGCTGGTCTTCACATTTTTGCGTATTTTTGGGTTCATTATTATCCCTCCATAGATATGTCAGAATTTATCTCCAATTATATGTAAAATTTGATCTGCGTCAAGCCGCTGGAGGGGAAAAGACTGGACGGGATCTTCAAGATTCTTTTTCCTGGTCTCTCTTGCCGGACGAAAGAGCGACCCAGAGACCGCCTGCGGCGGGCAAGGCCTCGCCAGCTTTCCCGAAGCCTACAGGCCACTCGCCGACTCCCAAACTCCTTTATTCCACTGCGATCGCCGGCTGGCTTCTTTCCGCTTCTCGTCCGGAGAAGCGGAAAAACCATCCTGTCAATCCTGTCGATCCTGTCAGAAAAAACATTGGACGGGATTTACGGGATCCTCAGGATTCCTTTCCGCGCCTCTCTGCCGGAAACACACCGATGGAACGGGTATTTTGTTCCCTCCGCGTCTCTGCGGTGAAAACACAACAGCTCTCACCGCCCGTGCCGCCTTCCGGGCGTTACTAAAAGACACAGGGGTCACAGAGAATTGGATATTCGTTATTTCATCCTCTAAAAAAAATATCTCAAAATCGCGTACACCTGGTCGTTGTCTCGAAAAAGGCCCATGGTGGTATCCGAATGGCCGCCCAGGATATCGGCGCCCAGCTCGATGTTTACGTCCTGCCAGTACTTGATGGTCAACATGGGATTGTAATAGTAGTCCTTGTCCTTCATGTTGTAATATGCCCTGAGGCCCAGTTCCAGGTTATCGTCCAGGAACCCCCGGCTGATCTTGACGAAGCAGAGGCTCGTGGTCTTTTCCGTGAACAGGATGTCGTCGTCATAGTCCCGCACGATGGCCTGGAGAAACTGGAGGTTCACGTAGAAGGATTCCTTGCCCTGGTAATCCATGCCCAGGGCGTACTGGAACACGGGCTTTCTTACCTTTTTGAGCCTGTTGGTGAGGAATGACTGCTTGTTGTAATAGGCGGCCTCGCCCCGCACCCCGAAATCGCCCAGGGTGGTTTCGAACTCGAACCCGGTCACCCGGGTCCGGTCATAGGTCAGGGGTACGGGTTGGTTCAGGGTCCTGGAGGTCTGGGCCAGTTTCCTTATGGTCACGTTGGTAACGGGAAGCGGAAAAAACGCCGGCACCGTGATGGCGCCCAGGGACGGCAGGTCGTCCCGGGTGTAAAAGTAGCTCACCGCGTAATCGAAGTTTCGCACCGTGCCCGAGGCCCTGATGCCCGCCTCCCCGTTTTTGAAGCTATGGGGCACGTCCTTTTCCTTGACCTGGAAATAGCCCAGCTCGTCCTGGTAGTGGTCGAAAAAGGCCCAGTCGTCACCCTTGAGATCGAACCTGGATTCATGGAAAAAGGGGATATAGATTCCCTGGACCTTGTAGACGCCTTTGAAGACCTCCATGTTAAGCATGGGAATGGGAAGCTTTCGCTCGTCCCGGGGGCGCAGGGGCCCGTCCCGCATGTCCTCGGGGTTTACGATGTCAAGCGGGCTGATCTCGTCCGCCTTTCCCCATTTGACGATCTGCTGACCCAGGCGGATATTGTAATGGTCGCCGGAGTAATTCACATAGGCGTTGAATAGATCGAGGTCCGCCTCGCCGTCCCACTCACCGTGGTTGAGATCAGCAAAGTGCTGCGCCTCCACCGACAGCAGGGCCAGGACGGGCCCTGCCGTGTACTTTCCTTCCACCAGGACTTCCGCGTGGTTGGAGGCGTCGTCCTCGTAGCGGTTTTCTTCCTCCACGTCCCCCGCCAGCTTGTTCCAGAATTTTCCGCTGAACTCGAAGGGCGACTTCTCTTGGACAGACTTTTCCTCCCAGGGTGGGGTCTCTTCCCCGGCCTTGGCTTCCTCCTTTGAACCCTCCTCCCAGGGGGGCTTTTCCCCGGCTCCGGCTGCTCCCCTTTCTTTCAGCTCCTCCCAGGGACTTCCCTCCTGGGCGCCTTGGGGAGTTTTCTCCTCGGCCCAGGGCGACTTTTCCTCGGCGCCCTTTTCCTTCAACTCAGCCCATGGCGAGCCCTGGGATTCCTTTTCCTTGGGACCGGGTTCCTCCTGGGCCCACGGCGACTTTTCCGTTTCGCCCTTTGAAGCAGGCGCTTCTTGAGCCCACAAGGATTTTTCCTCTCCACCGGCGGCTTTTTTCTCTTCTGCGTCCTTCTGCCAGGGGGATTTTTCTTCGCCCCCGGAGGCTTCTGCTTCCGGTTTGTCCCAGGGTGCTTTCTCTTCTTCGGCCTGAGGCTGCTTCTCTTCTACCCTCGCTTCCTCCTTTCCCCAGGGGGCTTTTTCCACCGACCCGGCGCCCTTCGCCGTGATGGCCGCACCGGAGCCCACGGCCGGGGGAATCAGACGAACAGTGACGGAGGTCTTGTCCACCAGGACCTCGCGCCGGAGATCCATATCTTCTGGAAGATCTCCCGCCACACGGACCTTCCCCGGGTGTCTCCCCACCCTTAGAGGACCTGAAACCAGTTTCCCGCCGCCCCTGGGCACGAGATCCGCATCCGCCTTGCACCCGTAAAGGTCCACAACAATCCTAGGGGGGCTTTCCAAGGCGAAGTGACGTACCCTGCCCAGGGCTCCCTCCGCCCGGATCCGGATCACGTCGGCCCCGCCCTGCCGCTCCAGCGTCACCTGTCTGATGGTGCACGTGACCTCGTCTCCGCAAAAACCGAGGGTCGTCCACCCGGTGGTGACAGCCAGGCAAATCAGAATACCCGGCACCAAGCTGCGTTTCAGTACGGCCGTGATCATGTGACCCTCCTTCCTCGTTGTTGCAATCCGGATTCTCACCGCCCGTTCGGCATCAAAAAGACTGGACAGGATTTACAGGATCTTCAGGATTCTTTTTCCTGGTCCCTCTTGCCGGACCAAAGAGAGACCCAAGAACCGCCTCCGGCGGGCAAGACCCCACCAGCTTTCCCGGAGCCCACAGGCCGCTCGCCGACTCCCAAGCTCCTTTATTCCACTGCGATCACCGGCTGGCTTCTTTCCGCTTCTCGTCCGGAGAAGCGGAAAAATCATCCTGTCAATCCTGTCGATCCTGTCAGAAAAAACATTGGACAGGACTTACAGGATCCTCTGGATTCCTTTCCGGGCCTCTCTGCCGGAGGCACGCCGATATGGAACAGATATTTTGTTCCCTCCGCGTCTCTGCGGTGAAAACAGCTTTTCCCCGGGGCTCACTTTTTCCTTTCCAGATAGCGCCTGGTAAATACACGATCGGGAATCCCGGTGTTGTAACGGATCTTGTCGTTCTTCATCAGGGTGCGATGCCTCCGTTTGAGGTCCTTCATCTCCGATTCCATGACCGTCCAGATTCCCTGGATCTTCCTGAGACGGTACCCCCGGGAGATCTTCCTGAGCCTGCCTCTTCGGTCGTAAAACTCGATTTTTATGGGGACATAAATATTCTTGACCACCCAACTGATCCTTTTCCCGTACTGGGAACTGGATCGTTTCTTGGGGACGCTTTCCAGGACCCAGCAAGGGTACTTCCCGAACTTTTCGCTACGAAGGATCTTGTGATGGTCCTTGTCGAAACGGCGCTTCTGCATGTCCTCATACGTGTAGTCGGTGTTTACGAAGCGGCTGTCCTTCTGCCGGGACACGATGCGCCGGACCCGGCGCAGGGCTGGAAGATACAGGAACTGATCATCGTCGCGATCCCTGTTTTCCCAGTAGAGAAAGGTGGTGCCCGTGATGGAAGCCGGTGCCGTAAACTGGAGGTAGCCCTTTGAAAGTTCGCCGTAATCCTTCCTGGCGCTGATGAGAGAGCGGAGTTCTTTCCGTCCCCGCTTGTCTATCAAGAGCATACGAACCATGGCGTAAGCGTCCCTGCCATCCTCGCGATAGAACATCTTTTTCGCCAGGGTGAGCCCGTCCATGGCGCCCAGGGCCAACGACGAAAACGACCACAAGACGGCAAGCATGGAAAAAAGAAAAAGTCGAAACAGAGGAGCATATTTCATCACTTTCACCAAAGCAGGAGTGGTTCGCGTAAACTTCAGCAGCATATTGGTGCCGCGTGAGGCGGCGACCCCTTAACTGGTACTATTTCTTGCAAGTAAGGAAGATGCTTGTCAATCAAATTTCATGGGATATCTCTTCCCGAAATTCCAGATGAGTCGAACTGAAACGGCATTCAAAGCTTACACGCGGAGCAGACTCTTGTGGACGGACTTGCCCTCGAAAAGCAAGCCTCTTGGTTGATCGAATGGGGTCACTTCGTAATAGCTCAATAAATAGGGGCAGGAAGGTTTTTCTGACGCGACTGCCGGGAGGGCGCCGTTTCTTCGTGACTTATCTGTGGGGGAAGCCGCAGCTCGACGAAGTCGAGAATGCGGAGGGGCAAGTGTCCTCCACAGATAAGTCACTGAAGAGACCAGCCCGGAGGCCCGGAGCGGAAGAAAAATCCTCCTGCCCCGGTGGTATGTTCGCTGTTATCCCCCTAATTATTGAACTCATACGGCACTTCTTTCCTGGTTGAGTAAGGA